>DATMVI010000393.1:0-7488 GCA_035563275.1 Pyrinomonadaceae bacterium | reverse complement strand
CCCGCGCCGGGTGCGTCGCCACACGCGCCGGGCGCGTCGCCGACCGCCGAAGCCGCGGGCCGCGCCGTCGTCCTCTTCGTGGACACGCTCCACCTCACGCCCGGCGGGCTGGCGCAGGCGAAGAAGGCTCTGCGCCGGTTCGTTGAAGAGCAGATGGCCGCGCGCGACGTGGCCGCCGTCGTCAGCACTTCGGGCGGCGGCGGGCTTCAGGGTCAGTTCACGCGCGACCGCCAACTGCTGCGGCTCGCCGTCGAGCGCCTCCACCCGCAGTTCGCGCAGACGCCGAGCTTCTTCACGCCCTACCTCGCGGCCGGCGTCGTCCGCGACGACAACCTCGACGGCGAGTCGGTCGCCCTCGCGGCCAAGATCGTGCGCGCCGAGGACGGCATGAACGCCAACCTCCCGACGCCGGGCCTGAGCGACGACTACCCGCAGAAGGTCTACGCGCGGCAGAAGGCGATGGCGATTCTCGCCGAGGCGGTCGAGCGTCGGCGGGTCGCGCTGTCCACGCTGCGCGCCGCCGCCGAACAGCTCTCGCGCCTGCCGGGCCAGCGCCTCGTCGCCTACTTCTCCGAGGGCTTCCCGCTCGTCGACGCGCGCGGCGAGACGGACGCCTCCGAGGTCGAGCGGGTGGTGAGCCGCGCGGCCCGCTCCGGCGTCGTCATCCACGCCTTCGACGCGCGCGGCCTCAGCCCGAACCCGCTCTTCGACGTGTCGGCCGGCGACGCGGCCGGCGGGCGCATCACCTCGCAGCTCGCCTCTTACCTTTCGGCCTCGGCGGGCGAGTCGCAGAACGGCATGAGCGCGCTGGCGAAAGACACAGGCGGCGAAGCCTTCCTCGGCGACAACGACTTGGGCGGGGCTCTGGGCCGCGCGCTCGAAGCGGGCCGCGTCTACTACCGCATCGCCTACCAGTCGCCGGGCGACGAGGGCGACAAGTTCCGCCGCGTCGCGCTGCGGCTGAGGAACCACCCCGACTACAGGGTTCGGACGCAGCGCGGCTACCGCCCCGAGGCCCCGGAGGCCGAGGCGCAGACGCCGCAGCAGCGCTTCGTCCGCGCGCTGCTCTCGCCGCTGCCCTCGACGGCCGTCCCCGTCGTCACGTCGGCGCAGTTCTTCGTCGGCGCGGCGGACGAGGCGCAGGTCTCCTTCCGCGCGCTCGTCGAAGCCTCCGGCCTCGACTTCCGCGAGCAGCCGGACAAGCGGCTCGCGCTCGAACTCGAAACCGTCACGGCCGTCTACGACCTCGGCGGCAAGCTCGTCAAAAGTTTCCCCGAGACCGTGCGGAGCAGGCTCGCGCCGGCGCGGGCCGAGCTCCTGCGGCGGCAGGGCCTTGAGTCGGTCAAGCGCCTCAGCCTCAAGCCCGGCCTCTACCAGATACGCTTCGGCGTGCGCGAGCTTTCGACCGAGCGCGTCGGCACTTCGAGCGTCGTCGTCGAAGTCCCAGACCTCGGCGCGGGCAAGCTCACGCTGAGCAGCATCTTCCTGCGCGAAGACCTGAGCGCGGCGGCCGCCGCCGAAGAGTCGCCGCGCGCGCGCCAGCGCCACGGCGTCCGCGTCTACCGCCGCGGCGAGCCGCTCATCTACCAGCTCCGCGTCTACAACAGCGCGCAGGCCGGCGCCGGCCTTTCTCTTCAACTCGATCTGCGGCAGGGCGACAAGACCCTCCACGCCGGCCGGTGGCAGCCGGCCGCGCCGCTCGTCGTCGCCCGCGACGCGCGCGGCGTCGAGGTCGGCGGCCAACTGCGCACCGCCCTCCCGCCCGGCCTCTACGAACTCGGCCTCACCGTCCGCGACGAGCAGCGCCGCCAGACCGTCCGCGGCTCCGTCCCCTTCGCCGTCGAGGAATGAAAAGCCGTGAACCGTGAAGAGAAGTTCCCGGCCGCCGGCCGTCAGTTTTTTGCCTCCGCCGACGACCGGCGACTGACAACCGCCGACCGCTGTTTACGATTCACGATTCACGGTTTACGATTGTCCTCATGGAAGACCGCGAGATCAGGGACTTGGAGAAGGCTCTGGAGCAGATTTGGGAGGTCGCGCGCGGCTTCGGCCTCGACCCCTTCCCGACCCGCTTCGAGCTCGTGCCCGCCACCGTCATGTACGAGATCGGCTCCTACGCGCTGCCCGGCCGCTACTCGCACTGGACGTTCGGCAAGGCCTACCACCGCATGAAGACGATGTACGACTTCGGCCTCTCGAAGATTTACGAGGTCGTCATCAACACCAACCCCTCTTACGGCTTCCTCCTTGAGACGAACAGCCCCGTCCAGAACAAGCTCGTCATGGCCCACGTCCTCGGCCACGTGGACTTCTTCAAGAACAACGCCTACTTCTCGAAGACCAACCGCCGCATGGTCGAGACCGTCTCGACGCACGCCGGCCGCATGGCCGAGTACGAGTTCAAGTACGGCCGCAAGCGCGTCGAACACTTCCTCGACTCCGTCCTCTCCGTCGAGGAGCACATCGACCCCAACTTCTTCATCCGCCGCGACGTGCCCGCCCGCCCGCCCGGCGAGGCCCGCCCCTCGAAGCCCGCCGGCCGCTACGACGACCTCTGGAACATCGGCGCGCCGAAGGAGCCGGAGGCCCCGCCCCCGGACGAGCGCCCGCGCGGCGAGCGCCTCCCCGAGAAAGACCTCCTCTACTACGTCATGCGCAACTCGCCCGCCCTCGAAGACTGGCAGCGCGACGTGATGGCGATGGTTCACGAGGAGATGGAGTACTTCGTCCCGCAGATGCAGACGAAGATCATGAACGAGGGGTGGGCGTCGTTCTGGCACGCGCGCATCATGCGGGAGCTGGACTTGCCGGACACGGAGCTGCTGGAGTTCGCGGAGCTGCACGCGGGCGTGGTGTCGCCGCAGAAGGGGCAGTTGAACCCGTACTACCTCGGCTACAAGATTCTGGAGGACATCGAGCGGCGCTGGGACAGCCCGACCGAGGAGGAGCGCGTGAGGCTCGGGCGCAAGGGGGGCGAGGGGCGCGCGAAGATTTTCGAGGTCAGGGAACTGGATAACGACGTCTCGTTCCTGCGCAACTATCTGACCGAGGAGCTGTGCGAAGAGCTCGACCTGTTCGTCTACGAGCTGGTGGACGAGGAGGAGTGGACGGTCTCGGAGAAGCGCTGGGAGAGGGTGCGCGACCAGCTCGTCTCGAACATGACCAACTTCGGTTTCCCCTACATCGTCGTCGCCGACGGCGACTACAACGGCAACCGCGAGCTCTACCTCAAACACCAGTACGAGGGCGCGGAACTCGACATGAACTACGCCCGCAAGGTCTTAGAGCACGTCCACACCCTCTGGGGCCGCCCCGTCCACCTCGAAACCACCGCTGACGACGAGCCCGTCCGCCTCCACTACAACGGCGAGGAGCACGACGAAGACTGAGGCAAGCACTGAGGGAAGCGCAGAATGCAGAATGCAGAATTAAAGAAGCTCTTTGCATTCTGCATTCTGCGCTTCTTCAGATCGTCGGGTTCCACGAGTTGAGCCAGAGCGTGTTGTAGGAGTCTTTGCGGCCGACGCGGTAGACGTTGAGGCTGGTGAGGGGCGGGGCGTAGAGGTGGAGGGTGATGAGGTCTTGGCCGCTAACGTCGGGGTTGGTGAGCTGGTGGATGTCGGGGATGTCGGCGCCCGTGACGAGGCCGGGCGTCCACTCGCGGGCGAACTTGTAGGCGAGGCCGCGCTCGCCTTCCATCTCGAAGGTCGTCTCCCACATGACGCCGGAGAGGACGCGCACCGCGCCGAACGAGCCGTTGTGGTCGTGGATGGGCGTGCGCTGGCCGGGCCGCCAGCAGAGCACGAGCAGCTCGGCGTGGTCGCCGAGGAAGACGCGGTGGCGCGCGTAGGTTCCCTCCTTGAAGGAGACGTGCGGGCGCAGCTCGTCGGGCGTGGCCTCGACGGCGTTCATCAACTCGTGGATCTCTTCTAAGGCGGGCCGGCCTTCGAGGGCCGCGAGCCGGCCGACGAGCGAGGCGAGCGTGAAGCGCGGCGCGCCCGCCTCGGGCGGGGCGGTGGCGCGGGCGTGCGTCGTGTCGGTCGTGGACATGCGCGGGACTCCGGTCGGGGCTGACGAATAAGCGCGGGGCGAGTGCCATAATAAATCCGGGCCGGCGGAAACGCCAAGACGATTGCGGATCGGGGAACAGTTTCGGGTGTCGAGTTTAAAGCTTCGAGTTCTGAAAACTGTTTGAACTCGAAACTCGAAACCCGCGGCCCGAAACTACTTTAATCCGCAACCCGTGACCGTCCGGCTTGTGTCGAATTCGTGAGGCGGGGGTGAAAATTTCAAAGGCCGGGTGAAGGTTTTGAGATTCGTTCACGAGAGCATCATCCGCGCCGCGCCCGAGCGCGTCTTCGCGTTCCACGAACTGCCCGACGCGCTCGCGCGCCTGACGCCGCCGTGGGAGCGGGCGCGCGTCGTGCGGGCCGCGCCCTCGCTGCGCGCGGGCGAGGTGGCCGTCGTCGAGACGCGCCTCTTCGGCCTCGTGCCCGTCCGCTGGGTCGCCGAGCACACGGCCTACGACCCGCCGCGCAGCTTCGAGGACGTGCAGCGCGAGGGGCCTTTCCGCAGTTGGCGGCACCGGCACGTCGTCGAGCCGCACGCCGAGGGAGCCTTGCTGCGCGACGAGATCGAGTACGAGCCGCCGCTGGGGCCGCTCGGGCGGCTGGCCGCGCCGCTCCTCGTCGAGAGGCGTCTGCGGCGCCTGTTCGAGTACCGCCACCGCGTCACGCGGGAGTGGTGCGAGCGAGCGGCACGCGATTAGCAAGCTTAAAGGTTATGACGCGAATAACGGACGGAAAGCGAACGGGCCGCGCGCGGGGCTGGCTCGTCGCCGGCCTCTCGGTCGCGCTGCTCGTCGGGCTGGCGGTGCTGAAAGGCCGCGCCGACGCTTCCGGCGGGGACTTGGAGTCGAACTAATACGCACAAGGGAGGAAGTAGGAATGGCAACAGCAGCTTCGAGGGTTATGGACGATATGACGACGGCGGGCGGCTCCACGTCGCTGACGACCGGCAACCAGAAGGACGTGGTCGAGTCCACGCTCCGCACGGTTGACGAGTCCACCAAGACGGCGACGGGCATCAGCCTGTTCCACATCCTGACGCTCGCCTCCATCGGCGGGTCGCTCGCGCTCTTCTTCGCGGGCAAGAAGTCGGCGGCGATCTTCGTCGGCCTCTGGCCGCCGACCTTTCAGGCGCTCAAGTCGGTCGCCGACACGAACAAGGAGAACCGGAAGTAAGGCGAACCGAAACTCGCCCGAAAGGGAGCGGGCCGCCGAACCTCGAAGGGTTCGGCGGCCCGCTCCCTTTCGGCGCGGCGCGCGGCTAACTCAGGTTGAGAGCCCTGCCGACCGAAGGGTCGCGGCGCACGCGCCAGATTTTCGAGTCGAGGTAGTAGTGGACGAAGGCGTAGCCCCAGAGGAAGCCCGAAGACATCTGCGTGAGGAAGGCTTCCGGGTCGGCGGCGTGGTTGACGTACTGGCGCGGCACCTGATACCAGACGCCGAAGACGACGCCGGCCAGCACGTAGTAGAGCACCCGGCGGCTGATCAAGGCGGCCGCGCCGTGGCGCTCGCGGCAGCCGTCGTCGCGCCGGTACTTCTGGTTGTGAAACCAGATCAGGCGGTGGTACTGGAAGTTGTGATAAATCGTCAGCAGGGCGACGACGGCGATGGGCTTGTGCGGCATCGGCGTCAGCAGAACCACCCAGTGCATCGGGACGGCCGCCGCCAGCAAAAGGTACTTCGGCAGGTTCAGCGGCAGGCCCTTCCAAAAGCGCTGCGCCTGACGCGCGAGCCACGCCGCGCCGGCCGCGGCGGTCGCCGCCAGCAGCACGGCTTCCAGCGTCCCGACGACGCCGCGCAGCGCGTGCGGCACGCGCTCCATCGCCTCCGGGTCGCGCGCGACGAAGGCGACGAACGGGTAGGTGAAGGCGAGCAGCAGGAAGGCGCGGTCGAGGAAGTTGTCGGCCGCGGAGAGGTCGGCGTTCTTCTTCTTGTAGATCACCATGAAGCCGTAGTGCTGCTTCACCAGATGGTAGTAGGCCCAGAGCGCCGCGAGGAAGAAGAAGACGAGGCCGAGGCCGGCGAGCACCGCCAGCGGCCCGGCGGCGAAGAAGAGGAGCGACCACCAGAGCAGGCGCGCGCGCGCGGCGCGCTCCTCGCGGTCGAAGTAGGTGCGCGAGAGCGTGCCGAAGACGTGCGGCGCGTCCACGAGCACGGCCCACGCCACGACCATCGGCACGAGCGGCACGACCCCGCCGACGTAGAGCGCGAAGAGCGCGTAACTCGTCACGACCGACCCGACGAACCACACGAGGTCTTCGCGCGCGCTGATGATCCAGCGCGCCGAGAGCGCGCCCGCGCGCGCCTCTCCGGCGGCGGGCAAGCTCTGCGCGTTCGTTCGCGTGGCGGCGGACATGAAAGTTTTGGGACTCCGGCTCGGTGGACACCGCGCGGCTGCGCGGACATAATTTAACACACGACGAAGCGGATGTTGATTGACGGAGGTTGCGCGCCGATGGCCGAAGACGAGCCTTTGCACGAACTGCTCTCGCTGATGTTTCAGGCGCACCCGTGGCACGGCGTGTCGGCCGGCGACGACGCGCCCGGCGTCGTCAACGCCTACATCGAGATCGTGCCGACCGACGCCGTCAAGTACGAGCTCGACAAGCGCTCGGGCCACCTCAAGGTCGACCGCCCGCAGCGCTTCTCCTCTTTCCCGCCCACCCTCTACGGCTTCGTCCCGCAGACTTACTGCGGCGACCGCGTGGCCGAGCTGTGCCAGCGCCGCGTCGGCGGCCCCGCGCCGATCCGCGGCGACGGCGACCCGATGGACATCTGCGTCCTCACCGAGCGCCCGGCCGCGCACGCCGGCTTCCTCGTCCGCGCCAAGCCCATCGGGGGCCTGCGCATGTTGGACGGCAACGAGGCCGACGACAAGATCATCGCCGTGCTCGAAAAGGACGTTTCATACGGCCACATCGAAGACCTCGGCGACGCGCCGCAGGGCCTCGTCGAGCGCCTCCAGCACTACTTCCTCACCTACAAGCAACTGCCGCAGGAGAGCCCGCGCCGCGTCGAGATCGCGGAGGTCTACGACCGCGCCTCGGCCCTCGACACACTCCGCCGCAGCTTCGAGGACTACCGCGCGCTCTACGGCGACCCCGAGTCCCGCTTCGGCCAACTCCGACAACTCTTAAAGACGTAATCGTGAATCGAAAATACGGGGAGCCGGCGCGGCTCGAACTAGGCGAGCCGCGCCGGCTCTCAACCCGTCTTCGCGATTCACGATAGGCGGTTCACGGCCCCTTCACGTCTTCTGTCTCGGCCTCCTCCGATCCGCGCCCTGAAGGGCGGCGTCGAAGAGGCGGGCGGGGTCGAGGAGGTGGACGGCGCGGCCGGCGCGCGTGAACGTGGCGCGGAGGAAAGGCGCGGGCGGGTCGGGCGGCGCGGGCGGGGCGTCGGGCGGGTCGGCGCGCTCGGC
>DATMVI010000392.1:0-2040 GCA_035563275.1 Pyrinomonadaceae bacterium | reverse complement strand
CTTCAACTTCTTCCTCGGGGCCGCGCAGCAGCCCGTCGGCACGGCCTCGCTTCAGGTGCGCGCCCGCGCGCGCTACTTCAACCGCGAGGGACTGCTCCTCGCGGCCGTCCTCCAGACGACCGGCCCCGGCACGACGCTCTTCCCCGTCAGCGACCAGATCAACTCCTACGTGGACGCGGCGACCGTCGTGCCCTTCCGCACCGAGCTGAGCCTGCGCGAGGGGACGCGGCAGGCGCGCTGGGTCGTCTCGTCGGATCAGAACGGCGGCGTCGCCCTCTTCGACGACGGGACGCGCGTGGACATCCCCGCCGGCACGCACGACCTGCTCTCGGTCTTCTACGCCCTGCGCTCCTTAGACCTCAGCCCCGGCCGGCGCACCGCCGTCTCGCTCCTCGTCAACAAGCGGCCGCGGGCGCTCTCGGTCGTGCCCGTGCGCCGCGCGACCATCCGGCTCGGCACGACGCAGGTCAACGCCGTCGAGGTCGCGCTCTCGACCAACGACCCGAAGACGAGCCTGCTCAACCTGCGCGTCTGGGTCAGCACCGACCGCCGCGCGCTCCCCCTGCGCATCACGGCCGACACGCCCCTCGGCCCCATCCGCGCCGACCTCGCCATCATCCCCACCACGCTCCAATAAACGCCGCGGCGGAGGCCCGCCCGCCCGCCCGGCCAAGATGAAATTGAAATCTATTTTCATCTAGCGTATAGTCAAAGCGTCCAGTAGCGGACGCTTTCGACGGCCGCTGACGTTCGAGTTCGGAGACGGTGGTGAGGGCGGATGAGTTTAGCTTACCCGAAAATGTGGGAGGCCGCGGGGGCCGAGGGGCGCGCGCAAGGGGCGCGGGCGGCCGCGCTGTCGCTCGACTCCCTGCCCGTCGGCGCGCCGGCACGCGTCGTGGCGGTCGAAGGCTCGGGCGCGGTGGCGCGCCGCCTGATGGAGATGGGCGTCGTCCCCGGCGCGCCCGTGCGCGTCGTCAGGGTGGCCCCGCTCGGCGACCCCCTCGAAGTCCGCGTCCGCAACTACCACCTCGCCCTGCGCCGCACCGAGGCGCAAACCATTCTGGTGGTGACGGCCGACGAGAAAGAGCGTGAACAGGAAAAGACCGTGGCTCGTCAACCGTGAATCGTGAATCGAAAAAGCGGTTCCCGGTCGTCAGTCGTCAGTCATCCCTTCTCTGCCTTTGCCGACGACTGAAGACGAACGACTTCGATCCGCGAGCGACGATTCACGGCTTTTATCTTTATGAGTGTCACCCTCGAACCCCCTTCCCCGCACGCGCCGGCCGCGACGCGGCCGCTGGTCGTCGCGCTGGCCGGCAACCCGAACGCCGGCAAGACGAGCCTCTTCAACGCGCTGACGGGGCTGCGGCAGAAGGTCGCCAACTACCCCGGCGTGACGGTCGAGCGCAAGGAGGGCGTCTGGGCGCTTGCCGCCGGCGACGCGCCCGCGCGCCTCGTAGACCTGCCCGGACTCTACAGCCTCGACGCCGCCTCGCCCGACGAGCGGATCGCGCACGACGTGCTCACGGGGCGCGTCGCCGGCACGCCCGCGCCCGACGTGGTCGTCGCCGCCGTGGACGCCACCAACATCGAACGCAACCTCTACCTCGTCACCCAACTGCTCGAACTCGAACGCCCGCTCGTCGTCGCCCTGACGATGGTCGATCTGGCCGAGCGCGACGGCGTCGAGGTGGACGCGGCCCGGCTCGGCTCGGCGCTCGGCGTCGCGGTCGTCGCGGTCAACGCGCGCCGGCGCGAGGGGCTGGACGAGTTGGCGCGGGCGGTGCTTGAGGCCGCCGCGAGGCCCGCGCCGGGGGCGCGCTGGCGTCTGTCGCCGCGGGCCGAGGAGGAGGTCGCGCGCCTTTCGGGCCACGGCCCGCGCGCGCGCGAGGCGGCGCTGCGCGACCTCTACGGCGAGGAGTTGCCCGAGGACGGCGACCGCCGCGAGGCCGTCGAGGGCGCTCGCTCGCGCCTGTCGGGCGCGGACGAGCGCTGGTGGCAGGAGCCTCTGCTGGCGCGCTACGACTGGATCGAGCGCGC
>DATMVI010000391.1:0-6142 GCA_035563275.1 Pyrinomonadaceae bacterium | reverse complement strand
GGCCGGCGCGGGCGTCGCGGGTCGGGCGTTCGCGGCGGCGGGCTGCGCGTCGTTCGCCGCGGCGTCCGCCTTCGGCCCCGTCCTGTTACTGACCTCGACGGCGGTCGCGGCCGGCGCCCCCGTCAAAGAGGCGTTGGTCGTCGGCGGCACGTTGGCCGCGGGCGTCGCGTCGCCGGCCTGCCCGGCGGCCTCGGCGAGGGCCTTCGGCGCGGGCACGTAAGAAACCTCTTCGCCGGGCTGCGGCGGCAGTTGCACCTGCTGGTTGGTCGGGAGCGTGCGGGCGCGCGCGAGCTGGTCTTCGCGGTCGGCCTCGCGCACCATCGCTTCGAGCGAGGGCGACTGCGGCGTCTGCATCGAGCCGGTCGGCCGCTCCTGCTCGTCCTCGTCGGTGATGTTGGGCGAGCGCAGCACGCGCGGCGTCATGGTGATGACCACGTCGCTCGTCGAGTTGTCGCGGCGCGGCACGGTGAAGAGGCGGCCGAGGATGGGGATGAGGCCGACGAGCGGCAGGCCCTCGCGCCCGCTGCTCTGGCGGTCTTGGGCGATGCTGGCGATGAGCATCGTCTTCCCGTTCGGGATGCGGGCGACGCCGGAAATCTTCCGCTGCGTGAAGATGGGCGTCAGCGGGTCGGCGCCGCTCTGCGCGTCCTTGGTCTCGATGTTCATCGTGACCTGCACGTCCTGATTCGGGTAGACCTTCGGCTTGAAGTCGAGGACGAGGCCGGTGTCCTCGTACTGGATGACGGGGAAGCCGGTGCCGAGCGCGTTGTTGACGCCGTTGTTGTTGCCGTTGCCGGTCGAGGGCTGGTTGACGATGCCGTTGAAGACCGAGGCCGTCTGCACGGGAACCTTCGACCCGATGCGCGTCTCGCTCTTCTCGTCGTCGAAGGCGTGAACCTGCGTCGAGAAGATAAGCCGCGTGTTGTCCTTGCGCTGGAAGGCGCTGATGGCCGAGCCGGGGATGAGCAGGCCGAGGCCGGTCGAGAGCGGGAAGACGCCGCTCGTGCCGCTGGAGAGCTGGCGCCCGCCGCCGATGATGACCGAGCCGGGCTGGAGGCCGCCGAGGTTGCCGAGCGTGGTGGCGCTGCCCAGCTGGTTGCCGAGTTCGAGCAGGTCCGAGCGCGTCACCTCGTAGATGGCGACCTCCATCACGACCTCGGAGCGATCCTTGTCGACGCTGCGGAGCAGCTTGTCGATGATGCGGATGTTCTCGGGCGTGTCGCGCACCGTGATCGAGTTGGTGTTGGCGTTCTCGACGAAGGTCGGCTGGCGGCCGGCGTTGGCCGGCAGCGCGCCCTGCAGGAGCGCGCGCGCGTCGCTCGGCTTGATGTTGTAGAGGTAGAAGGTGCGCAGGACGAGCTGCTGGTACATCGGCCGCTTCGACTGGTCGGCGACGAGGATGGTGCGGCGGTCGAGCTTCTGGAAGAAGAGGCCGTGCGCCATGAAGATGTAGTCGAGGGCGCGGGCCGGCGTGATGTCCTTCCAGCGGACGTTGATGGTGCGCTTGACCTGCGAGAAGTTCTGGTCGAAGACGACGTTGAGGTTCAGCTCGTCGGCCAGCTTGCGGATGAAGGGTTCGAGCTCGCCGCTGTAGTTGATGTTCTGGAGCCGCTCGCTGGGGCCGCCCGCCGCGGCGTCGGCGGTGCCGTTCGGCGCGGGGCCGAGGCCGTTGGCGCCGCTCTGGCCGGGCCGGCGCAAGGCCGTCGGCGCGATGCGCGAGGGCGAGCTGCCCTCCTTCTCCCGCTGGAGGCGGAGCATGCGCTCCATCTCCTGCGCGGCCAGCTCGTTGACGGGGTCGTAGCCGTAGGCTTGGCGGAAGGCGTTGTAGGCCCCGACGTAGTCGCCGCGGTCGGCCAGAGCGCGCCCCTTCTGCATGAAGACCTGCGAGGCGTTGAAGATGGCGCGGCGGTAGTGGAGCTGGAACTCGGTCTCCGAGGGGTTGGCGGCGACGGCGAGGGCGAACTCCTGCGCGGCCTTCTCCCACTGCTGCGCGGCCTCGTGCTCTAGGCCGCGCTTGTAGTTCTTCTCGCCCTTCTTGGCCAGCGCCGTCAGGGGCGCGGCCAGCAGGAAGGCCGCCAGCAGCAGGGCCACGAAGGAGCGCCCGCGGGCAAAAGATTTCATTACGAACCTCTCTTTAACCGACCCCGCGCGCGCCCTCGGCCGGCGACGCACGGGCCCATATTGTCTGCGCTAGGAAACGGCACGAACTGCCGGAAACTTAAGGGCGCCTCCGCCGGGGAGGAGGCGAAGAGCGCGCGAGGATTTCAGACCGCCTGCGCCACGAACGACTTACACGCCGGGAGGCCAATAATAGTTCCTGAAAGACCGAAGTCACAAGTTGCCGGTCGGCAGTTACCGGCGCGGCCCCGCGCCCCGCGGGTCGAAGCCCGCCGCCCGAGTCCGGGCGAAACTGACGACTTTCCTACTGCCGGCCGTCCGCCGCCCCCGGCCGCTCGACCTTGAGGTCTTCGACGAACGTGACGCGGTTGATCTCGTGCAGCGTCGAGAGGCCGGTGAAGACCTTCTCCAAGGCGGCGTCGCGCAGGCTGCGCAGCCCCTCGGCCTCGGCCGCGCGCCGCACCTCGGAGCCGGGCCGCCGGTCGATGATCATCTCGCGGATGTTGTCCGACATGTTCAGCAGCTCGTGGATGGCGGTGCGGCCCCGGTAGCCCGTGTGGTTGCAGGCGTCGCAGCCGACGCTCATGTAGAACGTGTGGTCGCGGTAGCGCTCGGGCCTGAGCCCCGCCTCGACCAGCTCGGCGTCCGCCGGCTTGTAGGCGCGCTTGCAGACGTGGCAGAGCATGCGGATGAGCCTCTGCGCCAGCACGCAGTTGAGCGACGAGACGAAGTTGTAGGGCTCGACCCCCATGTTCAGGAAGCGGCCGATCACGTCGATGACGTTGTTGGCGTGGACGGTGGTGAAGACGAGGTGGCCCGTCAGCGCCGACTGGATGGCGATCTGCGCCGTCTCGTTGTCGCGGATTTCGCCGACCATGATCTTGTCCGGGTCGTGGCGCAGAATCGAGCGCAGGCCGCGCGCGAACGTCAGCCCCTTCTTCTCGTTGACCGGGATCTGCGTGATGCCGTGGAGCTGGTACTCGACGGGGTCTTCGATGGTGATGATCTTGTCTTCTTCGTTCCGAATCTCGTTCAGGGCGGCGTAGAGCGTCGTCGTCTTGCCCGACCCCGTCGGCCCCGTCACCAGCACCATGCCGTAGGGCTCGGCGATGTAGCGGCGGAAGTTGCGGATGTCCTCGTCGAGGAAGCCGACCACGTCGAGCGTGAGGTTGCGGAACTCCTCGTTGATCTGCTCCTTGTCGAGGATGCGGATGACCGAGTCCTCGCCGTGGATGGTCGGCATGATCGAGACGCGGAAGTCCACGTTGCGCCCCTTATAGCGGACGCGGAAGCGGCCGTCCTGCGGGACGCGGCGCTCGGCGATGTCGAGCTCCGACATGACCTTGATGCGCGAGATGAGCGTCGAGTGGTAGGCGATGTCGATGGGGTCGACCTTGGCGTAGAGCGCGCCGTCGATGCGGTACTTGACCTGCACCTCGGTGTCGCGCGTCTCGATGTGGATGTCGGAGGCGCGCGACTCCATCGCCTGATAGATGATGGTGTCGACCAGCTTGATGATGGGCGACATGTCGGAGTCGGTCGCCAGCCGGTCGAGGTCCAAGACCTCCTCGCCCTGCTCGGTCTCCTTCACCAGCGAGATGCGGAAGCCGGAGGCCGCCTCCTTCAGCACGCGCTGCGTCGCGTCGCCCTTCTTCAGGACGACCTCGATGGCCCCGGCCGTCGCGACGTGCGGGACGACGCGGACGTGGAGCGACGAGGCGATCTCGTCGAGCCGTTCGAGGTCGGTCGGGTCGGCCATCGCCACGTGGAGTCGGCGGCCCTCGCGCCGCAGCGGCACGAACTGGTGGCGCACCATCATGTCCACGGGGATTTCGCCGAGCAGCGAGTAGTCAATCGGCGAGTCGCCGACGGGCGGCAGCAGGTCTACATAAGGGAGCCGGTAGCGGCGCGCCAGCGAGAGCGCGGCGCGCACCTCGGGCGGGGTGTTCTCGCCGGCGTCGGGCGCGAGGGGGAGTCCGCCGCCGTCGCCGTCGGGGGGCGCGGCCGGGCGGGCGGGCACTTGTACGGTGATTTCGTCGTCGACTCGGCTCATGGGCGTGTTTTTGATGCCGCCGGCGGGCGGGGGATTGCCCGGCGGTCGCTACTTAACGCTGATGTTCGAGATGGACTGGATGATCGGCAGGTAGATCGCGAGCAGGATGGTCACGACCACGCCGCCCATCACCAGCAGGATGGCGGGTTCAAGGACAGTCGTCAACTGTTCGAGCCGCACCTCCGACTCCTTGTCGTAAAACTCCGCGACCTCCTCCAACATCTCGCGCAGGGAGCCGGAGCGCTCGCCGACCCCGATCATATCAAGCGCGAGCGGCGGAATCCACCCGGCCGTCTCCAGACTCTCCGTGAAAGAGCGCCCCTCCTGAATCATCGGCAGGGTGGCCGACGAGCGCGCCCGCAGCTCCCGGTTCGTGACGGCCTCGGCCGCGATCTCCCACGACTCGACGAGCGTGATGCCGCCGGCGAGCAGCGTCGCCAGACTCCGCGTCACCTGCGCGATGGCGAGCTGGCGGACGAGCTGGCCGACGATGGGCAGGCGCAGCAGGAAGCGGTCGAGGGCGAGGCCGCCCGAGGGCGTCCGCGTCCAGACGTAGAGGGCGACGGAGCCGCCGAGGACGACGGGGACGAGCCAGTAGAAGTTGCCGCCGACGAAGTGCGAGAGGCCGATGACGACGCTCGTGATCCACGGCAGCTCCCGCCCGAAGCCCTCGAAGAGCGTGGACATCTTCGGCACGACGTAGGCCGTCAGGAAGACGACCATCCCCATCGAGGCGGCCAGCAGGAAGAGCGGGTAGGAGAGCGCCCCGCGGATCTTGCGCCGGATTTCGACGGCCCGGCGCATGTAGTTGACGTAGCGCATCAGCACGTCGTCGAGCGCGCCGGAGCGCTCGCCGGCGAGGATCGAAGAGGTGTAGATGCGCGGGAAGATGGGGCCCTGCGCGGCGAAGGCCGACGAGAGCGACATGCCGCCGCGGATTTTGTCCTCCACGTCGCCGAGCACGGCGCGCAGGCGCGAGGAGGTGGCGCGGCGCCTGAGCATCGCCACGGCCTGAAGGATCGGGATGCCGGCGCGGATGATGGCGGCGAGCTGCTGGTTGAAGAGGAGGAAGTCGCCCTGCTTGACGCGCGCCTGCGTGCCGGCCTTGCCGCCGCGCGTGAGCGCGCCGACGCCGGCGGCCTTCGGCGGCGCGACCGAGAAGACGCGGAAGCCCTCGGATTCGAGGCGCACGCGCGCCTCCTGCACGCCCGCCGCCTCGACGGTGCGCGTCACGACCTCGCCCGCGGGCGTGCCCAGACGGCAGATGAACTCGGCCATGGCTTCTAAAAATCTTCCGGGGTCGGGCCGACCTAAGTTTGGAGGGGGCGTCGGCCCGCACGATCTGACGGCGGATTATAACACGACGCCCCGCGCCCCTCCCACCGCCCCGCCTCCCCCCTACACGCCCGCCGCGGCCGGAAGTTTCAGCAGAAAAAGTTGCGGGCTCGCGGCCGCGGGCCGGTCGCCCCGCCGGGGAGAAGTTGTCTTTAACCCGAAACCCGGAAGCCGCGGCCCGCAACTTTTCCCCGCCCCGGTGAGATTGTCGGCACAAAGTTGGGACAGAGTTGTTTGTTGCGCGCGGCGCGGGGCCTGTCCTACAATGCGTTTTGAACGAGAGAATTTGGAAGTCTCCCCGGTCTTCCGTTTAGTCTTCAGGCGAACAACAGCAAGGGTGCGACGGCCGGCCCCGCCCGGCGCCACCGCAAGTCCCCGAAGCGCCGGCCCCACACTCACGGGCCGCGCCCGGGGCCGCCCCTTCCGCCGCTCGCCGCCAAACCTGTCTGGAGGGTTCCAATGAGCGCAAGGCGTTCGGTCAGTCTCAGCAAAACGACGCTGCTCGTCGTCCTCGTCACCGCCTGCGGCGTCCTGCCCGCCTCGGCCCGGCAGCCGGCCGCGGCCGAACCACAGCAGACCGGACAGCAGCAGCAGACCGAACAGCAGGGCGGCGGACAGCAGCCCGCCCCGGCGGCC
>DATMVI010000390.1:0-2051 GCA_035563275.1 Pyrinomonadaceae bacterium | reverse complement strand
CGCAGGAGGCGGCGCGCGCGGCGGCGGCCGCGGCGCAACTCGGCGGCGGCGGCATGCCGGGCGGGGCGCGTTACGTGAACGCGCTGACGACGCTGGCCGGCCGCGTCAACCAGCTCGAAGAGCTGGGCGTGCAGCTCAAGGACTACGAGCGCGGGCTGGTGGACTTCCCTTCCCTGCGCGACGGCAAGCTCGTGCTGCTCTGCTGGCAGTGGGGCGAGGGCGATCAGATCGAGTGGTGGCACGACCCCGAGGCGGGCTTCGCCGGGAGGCAGCCGTTATAAAGAGTCACCAGTTTTCAGTTTTCAGTAAAGGCGAAGAACTGACGGCTGAGCGCCAGCCCCTTTCCGATGTCTCGAACCGCGGAAGATAAGAGTGAAGCCGGCGGGGCCGCGCCGGAGCCGACGGCGAAGGCCGAGGGGCCGCCGCGCGGCCTGCTGCGCGAGTATTTCGAGTCGGGCGTCGTGACGATCATCATGGCGCTCTTCTTCATGACCTTCGTCGCGCAGGCGGCCGAAGTCCCCTCGGCTTCGATGGAGAACACGATCCTCGTCGGCGACCGCTTCCTCATCAACAAGTTCATCTTCGCGCCGGGGCCGCCCACCTTCTTCCTCCCGCAGCGCGAAATCCGCCGCGGCGACATCCTCGTCTTCAAGTACCCGGCCGAGTCCATCCCGCGCGAGAACATCGTCCAGTACGAGACCCTCTTCATCAAGCGCGTCATCGGCCTGCCCGGCGAGACCATTCAGGTCAGAGGCGCGGACGTTTACATCAACGACCAGCGCCTGCCCGAGCAGAAGGTCGTCGCCGACGACCCCGACCTCGGCAACGACAAGGACGCGCTGTCGAACCTCTCGGAGCCGGCGGGCGGGGCGGGCGGGCCTTACAAAGTCTTCTACCCGCCCGAGGCCGTCTCGCCCGGCGCCGAAGGGCGCCCCGTCTCGCCCGACTTCCGCTTCGGCGTCGGCAAGCCTTACCAAGTGCCGGCCGGCCACTACTTCGTGATGGGCGACAACCGCAGCAACAGCGCCGACAGCCGCGTCTGGGGGCCTGTGCCGCGCGAGTTGGTCGTCGGCCGCGGCCTCTTCGTCATCTGGTCTTACAACTCCAGCCTCCCGCGCAGCAACGCCCTCCCCCCCTTCAACCTCCTCTCCGACCTCATCAGCAACACCCGCTGGAACCGCATCGGCACGTCGCTCCGGTAACGAGAACGCGCGGGGCGTCAGGCGACGGGGCCGGGTTAAAAGTCGTGAATCGTAGAAGACGAGTTCCTTCGATTGACGCTTGACGATTCGCGGCCGTCACCCGCACCCGGCGCCTGACACCCGACGCCTTTCCCGCGGCCCCGGCCTCAAAATATTGTAGCCGTCCCGAGTCCAAATACAGCGCCTTGTAGATTTTCTGGTTGACGACTTAAAGTAACTTCTGATAGCATCCGCCGCGACTCCGCAGAGGGCATGGGTTTACAGGCTTCGGCCCTTCGCCCATCGAACACCGACACTTTTGTTTCAAGGACTAGGGAGACGACCTCTTACAGATGCAGTGTGCGGCGTGCCTCGAAGTCTTCCCCGAAGCGCTCGACGCGTGCCCACGCTGTGAGGGGTCGGCGACCGACACCACCCCGGCCGCGCCCCCCGCGTCCGAAAGGCCCGACGCGCCACGCACCCGCGAGGCCGACGCTTCCGCCATGACCGAGAACCCGAACGTGACTAC
The DNA here is from genome assembly GCA_035563275.1 of Pyrinomonadaceae bacterium. Classification (GTDB taxonomy): domain Bacteria; phylum Acidobacteriota; class Blastocatellia; order Pyrinomonadales; family Pyrinomonadaceae; genus QHXN01. The sequence continues at coordinate 341 of DATMVI010000390.1, read as the reverse complement.
GCAGACGACGCCGCCGAGCGCCAACGGCTCGACCCTCATCGAGTTCCCCGGCGTGAACCGCAACCGCCCGGCATGGCGCAAGGAGTTGAGCGAGCGCTTCCGCGAAATCCAGCAGCGGCGCGCGCTCGAAGCCGAGGCCGAGCAGCGCCGGCAGGCCGAACCGGCCGCGCACGCCGCGCCGGAAGAGTTCGCCGCCCCGCCGAAGGAGTCGGAGGCGACCAAGCAACTCGGCCTCGTGCCCGCGCCCGACGAGCCGGAGTTGAACCCTCTGGTCGTGAAGGCGCTGCGCCGCATCGAGCGCGCGCGCCGCGAGGCCCTGCCGCTGGCGCGCTCCGGCTCGT
>DATMVI010000389.1:0-6720 GCA_035563275.1 Pyrinomonadaceae bacterium | reverse complement strand
GGTGCATGACGGGGGCGGGCGCGGCCGGAACCGGCCCCTGCTCGCTCTTGAGCGCGCCGGCCGGCGGCGGCTGCGTGGCGTGCTCGCCCGTCAGGAGCGAACGCTTGTTGGCCCCCTGCGTCTGCTCGTCGCCTTGATCGGCCGTGTTGCGCATCACGAGCCGGAGCTTGCCCTCGACGGAGGCGAGCGCCAGCTTCTCGGCCTGATCCGGCGTCACCTGCAAGGTCACGGCGCGCACCGACTCGGCCTCGCGCTCGTTCTTCGGCTTGTCCATGTTCTGCCCCGAGGCGAGCACCTTGACGTTCTGAAGGACGATCTTCGAGATGGGGTTGCGGTGCATGCCCTCGTCGGGCGGCTGGATGACGGTCAGCACGTCCACCATCGCGCCCGGCTGGATGAAGCCGGCGACGCCGATCACGTCGTCCACCTTCACCGTCATCGCGCGGTAGCCCTCGGGGATGACGGCCGAGAGGCCCGCGGCCGAGCCCTCGGCGGCGAGCTTGAAGTCGGTGATCGGCTCTTTGGCCGCCAGCGTCGTCACCACGACGCGGCCGACGACCTTCTCCTCGGCCTCGAACGCGCCGTCCGGGACGGCGTTCGACGGGTACTGCACCTTCATCAGCTGCTCGGCGACGACCTGCGTGCCGAGCGGGATGTCAACCTTGGCGACGACGACCGCGCGCATGTTGCGCGGCGTGGCCTGCGCGTTCGACAGGTAGCGGCTGACCGAGACGGCGGCGACGAGGCCGAACACCACAGCGCCCGCGAGCACGAAGAGAAGACGTTTGTTCCGCATGGCTTCAGTTCTCCAATCGGGAATCCAACAGGCCGAGCGCCGACTCTCAGGCGCGGAAGACGACGAGCGAGATGAGGGCGCCGAAGGTGATGGCGACCCCGTAGGGAATCGTGTGGCGGCGGTCGGCCGGCACGGCGAACCGCGGCATCTGCCAGCCCGGCAGCAGGCCGACGAAGATGCGCAGCACGTTGATCATGGTCGAGCGCACGGCCCCGGCGCGCAGCATCGAGTAGACGGCGAGCACGCCGCCGGTGAGCGCGACGACGAGGAAGGTCGGGACGACGAGCTTCGCGCCGACGACCGCGCCGATGGCCGCGAAAAGCTTCACGTCGCCCGCGCCCATCGCGCCGAGCACGTGCAGCAGCAGCATCAGGCCGAGGCCGAGGCCGCAGCCCGTCAGGCTCGTGAGCGCCCCGCCCCAGCCGCCGAAGATGGTGTTGAGCACGAGCCCGCTGACGAGGGTCGCCAGCACGAAGAGGTTGGGGATGCGGCGGTAGCGAACGTCGTAGTAGGTGATGACGCCCGCCAGCGGGACGAGCAGGGCGGCGACGGCGATGGCGAAGTCGGGGGACATCCTCGGTTGGCTCCGTTCGGGCGGCGCCGGCGTCGGCCGGCTCGGGTTGCGCTCGGGTTCGTGTCGAAGGGCGGGCGAGGCTCGGGCGTTTGTTTGAGAGGCGGCGCGCCCGCGGCCTGTGCCGGGGCGCGCCGCCTCCGTCTTCGGCGTGCGGCGTCGCTTACGCGCCCGCGCCGCCCGAGCCGCCGGCGTCCTTGTCGATCGCTTCCCAGAGCGTCTCGATCTTGTTGCCGATGGCGGTGCCGAGGTTCGTGAAGGCGGTGATGACGGCCAGCGCGACGAGCGCGGCGGCGACGGCGTACTCGGAGAGTTCGAGGCCGGTTTCATCGCGGAGGAAGTTCTTCAACATCGTCAGTTTGCTCCTTTTGAGATGGTTCGGGTGTCGAGGGTTGTGGGTTTCCGTCGCGTGCGCGCGCGGTCTGTTTCGGCGCGGCCCGACGAGTTTGACAGTGACCGTGCGCGTTTCAAGGAAGTGTGGCCGCGGCCCGGCCGGCCCCGTGCGGCGCGCGACGCGCATGCCCCTGCCGCGCCGACGCCTCGTGACCTTTCAAGCCCCTGACCCGCCCGAAGAGCGCGCCCCCGAGCGCCAGCGCCGCCAGCACGAGCCGCTGATCCGCGCCGTCCGAACCCGCCGCAGCCTGCGCCCCTACAAGCAACGCGACGGCGACGAACGGCACGACCAGCACGACCCCTGCGAGCACCACCAGCGATTTCGTGAAGACTGCTTTCATCGGCTCTTCCTCGATTCTCCAGACAACGGCCTGCGGACGGTGCCACGCGCCTCGCCTGCTGCTGTCTCGGACGCGGATGCCTATGACAAGGCGCGTGCCACGCCCCGCGCCGCGAGAAAGCCGCCAAACACGCGCTTTCCCGGCCGCGACGCGCGGCGCGCACGTCAACCGCGGTTGACAGGCGAGCGGCCGGCGGCCCGCCGCGCCCGCCTCCGGCTCACGCCATAGCGTTGGCGATTAAGCGACTTAGAAAACTTGTCGCCGCCGGTTGACGCCCCTCTGCGGGGGCTTCAACCGGCGGCGACTTGGACTCGGGCGGGCTGTTCTGTCTTTGAAGTTTCCGCGCGGCGACGACCGTCGCCCGCGTCTTGATCCTAAAAATACCGGAGCGCGAGCGAGACGAAGGCGGCGACGCTGACGAGGCCGCCGGCCACCGTGAACGTCCACTCGACGGCGGGGCTGCGCCGCGCCATCACCCCGCGCAGCAGAACCATCCCGCACTTCCAACCGTCCTGCTGGTAGAGCGGCAGAAGGTTCGTCGCCGCCAGCACGTAGTTCATCAGACTGAACCAAGTGCCCGGCGCGCAGACGGCCGCGGCGAGGTTGACGAAGATGCCGGCGAGCAGCACGAACGTCTGCTGCGCCAAAGGCCGGCGCTGCAACTCGGCCATGTCGAGCCGGACGTAAGCGCCGATGGGCAGCGCGTGCAGCTTGAACTCGACGCCGGCCGCGCGGAAGCTCGCCAGCTTCGGCCCCCAGCCCAACCCCAGTTCGGGCGCGGGCACGCCGCACAGACGCGCCGCCACGAGGTGGCCGACCTCGTGAATCAGCATCGCGAGCACGAAGGAGAAGAGGTGTGTGAGAAGCATCGAAGGATGGTGTTAGGGATGAAGTTGGAGGGCGTGGCGCGCGTGTCGGGCGGGAAGGTCGGGCGCGTGGCGTCCGACCGATTCGGAGTCGCGCGCCCCGAGTGAGTCCTGACGCAAGCCCGCGCGCGTACTCACCGCGGCGCGCCGGCCTTCGGCCGTGGGCGCGTCACACGCGGTCGGGGCGGAGTTGGAGGCCGGGCTGCTGGCCCTCGTCGTTGAGGAAGTCGCCGACGTTAATCGTCAGGCGCTTCAGTTTCTTGTAGAGCGTCTGCCGCGAACCGAGGCCGAGGTCGGCCGCCGCGCGCGCCACGTTGTAGTTGTTGCGCTTGAGCGTCTCGGTGATGACGCGGCGCTCGTAATCGTCGAGCATGTTTTCGAGGTGGCCGGACGCGGGCGACTCCTCGCCGGCCGTCGGCTGCGTGCCGGCGGCGCGGACGCGCGGGCTGATCTGATCGACGCCGATGTACGAGCCTTCGTCCGTGTAGAGCACGAGGCGCTCGATCTCGGCCGCCAGCTCGCGCACGTTGCCCGGCCACGAGTAGCCTTGCAGCTCGCGGATGGCCTCCTGCGTGATGCCGGCGACGGCGCGGTCGTTGCGCCGCGCGTAGTGCGAGAGGAAGTGAGAGATGAGCGCCGCGATGTCCTCGGGCCGCTCGCGCAAAGGCGGCACGCTCACCGTCAGCGCGTTGACGCGGTAGTAAAGGTCTTCGCGGAACGTCCCCTCCTGCACCATCCGGAACAAGTCCTTATGCGTCGCCGCCACCACGCGGACGTTGACGCGGCGCGGCGCGCGCTCGCCGAGCGTGTGCACCTCGCCCTCCTGCAAAAATCTCAACAGCTTCGGCTGCAGGGCGAGCGGCAGGTCGCCGATCTCATCGAGGAAGAGCGTCCCGCCCTCGGCCGCGCGCACCAGACCTTCGTGGTCGGCGTGCGCGCCGGTGAAAGCGCCCTTGCGGTGGCCGAAGAGCAAACTCTCGATGAGGTCGGCCGGGGCCGCCGTGCAGTTGAAGGGGATGAAGGCGGCCTGCGCGCGACGGCTCAGGCGGTGGACGGCCCGCGCGATCAACTCCTTGCCCGTCCCGGACTCGCCCGTTATGAGCACGGTCGAGTCCGAATCCTTGACGCGCTCGACCGAGTGGGCGAGCGCAGTCATCGAGCGGCTCACGAAGACCATGCCCGGCAGCGACGCGGCCGCCACCTCGGCGTGGGCCGGCGTCTTGACCGGCTTGTGCAGCTCCTCGCGCAACTGCGCGTGCGCGTGCGCGAGCCGCGCCACGTCCGAGAGCACCCGCAGCTCCAGCGCCTGCCGCTCCGTCAAAGGTCGCACGCAGCGGCCGTAGATGGCCGCGCCCTCGCGCTGCGGCGTGGTGGCCGAAAGGATCAGGCAGATGGTCTGGTCGCCCGGCCTCATCTCCAGCGCGCCGTCGTCCTGCGCCAGCGCCGCCTCGACCCTCTTCTCCGCCTCGATAATCTCATCCTGATCCAGACCTTCGACCCACTTCAGGCGCGGCAACTCGCCCGGCTTCTGCGCGAAGGTCGCGAGGCCGTAAGTCTGCGCCGTGGCGTCGATCATCAGCGCCGCCTTGAGCACCACGCCGTAAAGCACGTCCGCGCCCGTGTCGGCGGCCCGGCAGAGGGCGCGCACCATCGACGCGAGCGGCAGACGGAACGGCTGATCCGCAATGTTTTCAACGTTTCCGGAGGGACACGAAGGCGTTGAGCCGGACATATAAACTTAAAAGCCCTTGGTCGATTTAACGTGTGGAACCGGCAGAATGCGGCCGCATCAGGTGCCGGAGATGGCTTGAGGGCGTCTGGGCAAGATGGCGGAACGGGTCAAACAGGAGAGAGTTTCGGCGGCTTGGTCGGAGCTGCGCGAGAGCCGCGACAAAGACACTTAGCAGTCTATGCGGAGCGGACGCTAAGTGTCAACACATTTAACAATTTGCTGCGTTTAATGCCATTTTCCAGTCAGAGTTAAACACCGCAATTTTAACGGCTGCGGTTTTCCACACCTCCGCCCCGGCCCGCGCGTCTCTATCCTGCTGGCCTTAAAGACCATCAGCCGCGAATGCCCTCGCCGTGGATTTCCGTTCGCCCGGTGTTCGCCAAAACCGTCGAAAAAGCCAGCTTACCTCAAGTAAATGTTGAACTTAGGCACATAACTCGTTGAAAATGAATATCTTTACAGTTTAACAGCATGGATGCTACATTCTCGCCGCTTTGCCGCTAATTTTCTTCAGCGTCAAACAAATCAAAGCGATTCCCGGCACATCGTTTTGTAGCACCCGTCCAATAGCCTTCCTTGAGATTTTCGACCGACTCTCAAAGGGGGCTTTGAAGAGAAATGGCTATTCGTTTCGGCACATCGGGCTGGCGCGCCATCATCGCGGACGAGTTCACTTTCGCCAACGTGCGGAGGGTGACGCGGGCCATCTGCCGCCATTTGCGCGAGAGCGGGGCCGACGAGGGCGGGACGCTGGTGGTCGGCTACGACACACGCTTCATGGGAGAGAAATTCGCGGAGATTTGCGTCGAGGAGTTGTCCGCGGAAGGGTTCGGGGCGCTGGTCTGCGACCGCCCGACGCCGACGCCGACCATCTCCCACGCCATCCGCCACCGCGGCGCGGCCGGCGCGATCAACTTCACGGCCTCGCACAACCCGCCCGAATACAACGGGATGAAGTTCTCGACGGCCGACGGCGCGCCCGCCCTGCCCGAGGTTACGAAGCGCGTCGAGGCGTTCATCGCCGAGAGTGCCGGGGCCGAGACGGAGGCGCGGGGCGCGGGCGGGGCGACCGCCTCGGAGTCTTACGACCCGCGGCCGACCTACATCGCCGACCTCGAAAGCAAAGTCCGCTTCGACTTAATCGCGAAGGCCGGCGGGCGCTACGCCTACGACCCGCTCTGGGGGACGGGCCGCGGCTACCTCGACTACGCGCTCCGGAAACACGGGCTTGAGGTCGAGACGATCCACGACTGGCGCGACGTTCTGTTCGGCGGCCGCTCGCCCGAGCCCGACTCCGAACACCTCGACGAGTTGCGCGAGGTGATGCGGCGCAACGGGTGCGCGCTGGGTCTGGCGACCGACGGCGACGGCGACCGCTTCGGCGTGCTCGACGCCGACGGCACTTTCATCACGCCGAACACCCTGATCCCGCTCCTCTTCGATTACCTGACCGAGTCGCGCGGCTGGACGACCGGCGTCGCCCGCTCGGTCGCCACGTCGAATCTGGTTGACCGCGTGGCGGCCGCCCGCGACCTGCCGCTCTACGAGACGCCGGTCGGCTTCAAGTTCATCGGCGAGTTGATTATTCAGGACAAGATCACGCTCGGCGGCGAGGAGTCGGCCGGGATGTCGATCCGGGGCCACTACCCCGAGAAGGACGGCATCATCGCGTGCCTTCTGGCGGCCGAGGCGGTCGCGGCGCGCGGGGCCAGTCTGACCGAACAGCTCGAAGCGCTTTACGCGCGGGTCGGGCGGCTCGAAGGGGCGCGCGTCGGCGTGCGCCTCACGCCGGAGATCGTCCGCGAGCTGCCCGAGCGTCTCGCGCGCGAGCCGGAGACCATCGGCGGCCGGCGCGTCGAGCGCGTCAACCGCGTGGACGGCGTCAAGTTCATCTTCGCCGACGGCTCGTGGCTGTTGATGCGCCCTTCGGGGACGGAGCCTTTGGTGCGCATCTACGCCGAATCGGAATCAAAACAAGATCTGGAGGTGTTACTCGAAAATGGCCGCCAATTCCTTCTGGG
>DATMVI010000388.1:0-5601 GCA_035563275.1 Pyrinomonadaceae bacterium | reverse complement strand
GGCCCCCGACCTCGCAGAAGTCGTAAAGCGTGGCGATGTTCGGGTGCTGGAGGCTGGCTTGGATGCGCGCCTCGTTCGAGAAGCGCTCGCGGAAGCCGCCCGACTGCGTGGCCTGCGTCAGGACTTTGACGGCCGCGACGCGCCCGATCTTCTGGTGCACCGCGCGGTAGACCTCGCCCATCCCGCCCGCGCCCAGAAAGGACTCGATGCGGTACTCGCCGACGGTCTGGTTGACGAGGAAAGCGCGGTTCATAAAAAAGTGGTCGGCGGACGGTAGCCGGTAGCCGGTAGAGAAGCTCTCTTCGCCGGGCGGGCGGGGCGTGAGCCAACGTCCGCGTGACGAATCTACCGACCACCGGCCACCGTCTGCCGCGTTACTTGACCCCCATCAGCTCGCGGCCGTAGCGGATCGGGACGGCGAAGGTGACGGAGGTGGTGCCCGCGGAGCGGCCGGCGTAGAAGATGCCGATGACCTGACCGCGCTCGTCGAAGACGGGGCCGCCGGAGTTGCCCGCGCCCGTCGTGTTGATCTGCAACTGGTAGGCGTCGCCGAAGACGCTGATGAGCTGCTTGTCCTGACCGGCAGCGTCCGTGCCGCGCAGGACGCGGCCGACGTTGCCGACCGTGACGGTCGGGTCGGGGATTTCGCGCACGTCGGTCTCGCGGTTGAAAACGTCCTGCGACTTGACGATGCCGAGCACCGGCGGCGAGACGGCCGGGTAGCCGAGGACGACCGAGGTGTCGCCGGCTTGGATGGTGTCGTAGTTGTCGTTGAGCTCGACCTTGGGGAGCGTGCCGGGGCTGTCCACCTTGATCATCGCCACGTCGTGGCGCGGCGAGAAGGCCGAGAGCTTGGCGGTGAGGCGGCGGTCGGACTTCGGGAACGAAACGTCGAGGCGGTCGTTACGCCCGTCGTAGGCGATGCCGTCCTGCTTCGAGCGGGCCGGCACCCAGTCGCGCGGGGCCTGCTCGACGATGGCCGCCGGCTTGCCGTCCGGCCCGAGCAGGATGCCCATGTTCGCCGACTGCGGGAACTCGTAGGCCGTCTCCCACGCGGCCGCCACGTGGCGGTTCGTGAGGATGAAGCCGTCGGACGAGACGGCGAAGCCGGAGCCGGAGTGCGCGCCGCCGATGGCGACGTTCAGGGGGTTGGAGTTGTAGGTCAGGTAGGGCTCGATGCGGCCGTCGTTGAGGCGGACGTAGACGGCGCGCGGCTGCCCCTGAAAGTTCATGTACTGGTGGTAGACCAGCCCGTTGCCCTGCTGCGAGACGAGCTTCCAGACCACGTCGATCTTGACGACCGCGCCGCCGTAGTTCTTGACCACGTCGTTGGCCTTCATCGGCGCGGCGGCCTTCTCGGCGTCGAGGCTCTGCTTGAGGCCGGAGACCTCGCCGGCCGCGCTCTGCTGGGCCTGCTCGGCCGTCCGCTCGGCGTTGCGCATGCGCCACCAGAGGAAGCCGCCGACGGCGGCGAAGAGGACGAGGACGGCGACGACGGCCGCGCCGCCGATGAGCAGGTAGCTGCGCCCCTGACTGCGCTTGGCCTCGGCCACGTTCTGCGCCACGATGCGCTCGACCGTGGCCTTGCCGACGCCGCCCGAGGGCTGCGGCGCGGTCGGCGGGGCGAAGGGCTGCTGGCCGGCGCCGGTGTCGGGGACGCGCGTGGCGGGCGCGCCCGAGACGGTCGGGGCCATCGGGCTGGTCGGGACGACGCGCGTCGCCTTCGCCGAGGTGTGCGGGCGCGGCTCGTACTCGAAGATCAGCTCGGGGCCGCCGGGGCCGAGCTGCACCACGTCGCCGAAGTTCAGCCGCGTCGTGCCGGTGATGCGCTGGCGGTTGACGAACGTGCCGTTGCGGCTGTTGAGGTCGGTGATGACGAACTGCGACGGGTCGACCGGGTCGGGCGCGATGCGCGCGTGCTGGCGGCCGACGAGGTCGTCGCGGTCGGGGTCGTACTTGACCGTCGACGAGGGGTCGCGCCCGAGAACCAACTCCTTGACGTGGGCGAGCGGGAACTCTTCCACTTGGTTGGCCTTCGAGCCGCTCAGGTGCTTGAGTACGATGCGTTCCATGGTGTCTCCTCTTAAGCTTTCGGACTTCGGGGGCGGCCGCCGCGCCGCGCCCGCGCGCGGACGAAGGGCTTGTGGGGACGGCGGCGGTCTTTCTGCGTGTCGGTTGAGTTGGCGCGGCCCGGCGGGCCGCGCGGCACGCCGGCTCAGCGGGCGGCCCGTGGCGTTCGCGGAGGCCGGCAAGTCACAGTCTGTTCCAAAGGTGTCTACCGCAGGCGGGTAAAGTCCTTAAAAGAGCTTCGCGGTGTTCGCGCCCGCGCCGAAAGGCTCGGGGCTTCTGGCGCCGGGTTCGGCCCGCCCGGCCTCGGGTGGCTACGGGTGCGAGATTATACAATAAACGGAAACGACCGCAAGTTCCGCCCGACCTGATAGACGCGAGAAGCCGGCCCCGTTCCAATCACCGCCGCGCCCCCGGCCGGACCGGGAGGACGGGCCCGCGGGCCTAAGGCTCCGCGCTGGCGCGGGACTTCTGGCGGGCGGGCTGGAGGACGATGTTGTCGATGAGTCGGGTGCGGCCGACGTGGGCGGCGAGCGCGATGAGGACGGGCCGGTCTTCGGGGATGCGGTCGAGCTTCTCCATCGTGTCGGCGTCCACCACGCCGACGTATTCGAGCCGGGCGCGCGGCTCGGCGTCGAACTGCCCGCGCACGGCCTCGGCCAGCCGCTTCGGGCTGCGCTCGCCCTCCATGTAGACCTCGCGGGCCTGCGAGAGCGCGCGGTAGAGGACGGCGGCCGCGCGCCGATCCTCGTCGCCGAGGTAGGCGTTGCGCGACGAGAGCGCGAGGCCCGACTGCTCGCGCACCGTGGGCAGGACGACGACCTCGATGTCGAAGGCGAGGTCGCGCACGAGGCGGCGGACGACCGAGGCCTGCTGCGCGTCCTTCTGCCCGAAGAAGGCGAAGTCGGGGCGGATGGTGTTGAAGAGGACGGTCAGGACGGTCGCCACGCCGCGGAAGTGGCCGGGGCGGGCGACGCCCTCCATCGGCTCCGAGAGCCCCTCGACCGAGACGTAGGTGGAGAAGCCCTTCGGGTAAATCTCCTCGGGCGCGGGGGCGAAGATGTAGTCCACGTTGTAGTCGGCCAGCTTGACGGTGTCGCCGGTGAGGTCGCGCGGGTAGCGCTCGAAGTCCTCGCCCGGCCCGAACTGCGCGGGGTTGACGAAGACCGAGACGACGACCACGTCGCACATCCGGCGCGCCTCGCGCACGAGCGAGAGGTGGCCCTCGTGCAGCGCGCCCATCGTCGGCACCAGCCCGATGGTCTTGTCCTCCTCGCGCCGCAACCTCCGCGCGACCGAGGCCATCCGCTGACGGCGGTTAATGATTTCCATAAGGGTTCAGGTTCCGAGTCCCGGGTTCGGAGTCACGAGTCGGGGCACACGTCTTCAACTCGGGGCTCGGCGCTCCGGGCTCGGAACTGCGCTCAGGGCTTTTCCGCCTCCTTGCCCTCGTCCCGCGTGAGTTGCAGTTCGGCGGCGGCGTCGGCGGGGAGCGGGTAGGACTCGGCGTCGGAGGGGAACGAGCCGGCGCGCACGTCCTCGGCGTAGCGGTTGATGGCGTCGGCCATCGCCGCGCGCACGTCGGCGTACTGGCGGACGAAGCGCGGGCTGGAGCGGCTGAAGGAGAGGCCGAGCAGGTCGTGCGTCACCAGTATCTGCGCGTCGCAGTCGGCCCCCGCGCCGATGCCGACGGTGGGCACGCGCAGCCGGCCCGTCACCTCGCGCGCCACCTCGCGCGGCACGACTTCGAGGACGACGGCGAAGACGCCCGCCTCTTCGAGCAGCAGCGTGTCCTCGACGAGGCGGCGCGCCGCGTCGGCCGTCTTCGCCTGTAGCCGGTAGCTGCCGAGCTTGTTCAGCGACTGCGGCGTGAGGCCGACGTGGCCCATCACCGGAATCTCCTCGCCGACGAGGCGGCGGATGACCTCGACGCGGTTGCGGCCGCCTTCGAGCTTGACGGCCTCGGCCCCGCCCTCCTTGACGAGCCGCAGCGCGGCCCGCACGGCGTCGTCCGCGCCCGTGTGGTAAGAGCCGTAGGGCATGTCGGCGACCAAGAGCGCGCGCTCGACGCCGCGGCGCACGGCCCGCGTGTGGTGCAGCATCTCTTCGAGCGTGACGGGCACGGTCGAGTCGTAGCCGAGGACGACGTTGCCGAGTGAGTCGCCGACGAGGACGATGTCGGTGCCGGCCTCGTCAACGATGCGCGCCGTCGGGTAGTCGTAGGCCGTCAGGCAGACCAAGCGCTCGCCGCGCTCCTTGCTGGCGCGGACGGCGGGCACGGTCACTTTTTCGGGCCGCTGTTGTTTGAGATAGACCATCGCGTTCAGCTCACGCCCTTCCGGCGCGCGCGGGGTTTTAGCCGACCCGGCGCGCCGCCCAAATTGTTTCTGCTGTTTCGAGCGGGTGGTGGAGTGAAACGGCCGGGCGCCCGGCGGTAAAGGCGGGCGACGTTCTGACGGAGAACGTCAGCAGCCTTGCGGCGAGGCCGAGCCTGTGTTGGTGCATGTGCGTGATTTTACGCCCGCGCTGAATCAACGGCAATGTGGCGAGCGCGAATTATAGGCAAGCCCGCCACGCGCGGCAAGAAGAAAGAGGCCGCCCGCCGCGCCGCCGGCCGCCGCGCCCGCGCAATGTTATTGACAATCGGTGAGGCCGCCAGTATATTGCGGCCCGAACGAGACGAGGGTTGTCACCCCGGAGCCGAGCTCTTCACCTCCGGCCCAAGCTCTTTACCTCCGAACCCGAGCCCCTGCCTGTCGCCCTCAGCGAAGGAGTCACAGGTGAATCCCACGACCCGACTCATTCTCATTTCACCGCCGAGCTTCACTCCCGCTTTACCGCCGGGCGGCCCCGCGAACGGGGCGGCGCGATCCGGGGAAGGTTCTTCCGCCGCATAGTCTGAGCCTGCCGCGCCTTCCGCCGGAGGCGCGCAGCCGCGACGCGCGCACGGTTCGCGCCCGCCGCCCTCAACACTTCCGGCCTCGCGCCCGCGGGGGTTCTGTGATGAGAAGTGCAGCCTTCATCTTGGCGCTGGCCGCGTCGGCGTTCGCCGTCGCGCCGTCTGACGCCGCGGCCGTCTACCGTGACGCCGTCAAAGGATTCCAGTCCGCCTCCGGCGAGCCGGAGGTCGTCAAACTCCTCCTCAACGCCGAGGGCGATCTGCCCGGCTCGCTCGACGTTTCCCTGAGACGCGACGGCGGCAAGGTGACCGGCGGCAGTTGGACGCTGACCGTGTTGCCCGAGGGCGACGACCCGGCCGCCGACGAGAGGGGCCGGCTGACGGGAGCCGCCGCCAGCGGCGCGCTCTCCTTCGACGGCGAGGGCGCTCTGTCCGGGGCCGACGCCGTCGTGCTCACGGTCGAGAGCGGCACGGGGCAGTACGCGCGCGTCCGCGGCGGCAGCGCGACCCTCAAGCTTGAGACTCACGCCGAGAACCGTTCGCAACTGACCGGCACGCTCACCCTCGACTTCTAGCGCGGAGACACCGCCACCCGCCTGACCCCGCGCGCTTCGCCCTCACCCGAGCGCCGCGCC
>DATMVI010000387.1:0-3633 GCA_035563275.1 Pyrinomonadaceae bacterium | reverse complement strand
CGGCGTCCTCAGCCCCGCCGCCGCGAAAGCCGCCTCGGCCCGAGGCCGCGCGTCGTCGAGCGTGAAGGTCGCCTCCGAGGGCTTGAGGAAGAGGGCGTGGCCCTGCCCGCGCGCGACGAACCCGACGCCGGGGCCGGCCTGCCCTTCGTTCTGCTCGAACTGCATCGGCAGCGCGACGAGGGCGGCCGCCGCCGGCCGCGCGTCTCTCGCGCCGCTCTCGCGCCCCGCGCCGCGGCTGAGGAGCAGGCCCACGGCGCAGAACGTTAACAGCGCCGCCGAGACGAAACCCACGAGTAGCTGTCGGGTGCTGGCTTTAATCAACATGTGTTCACCTCACAGGGAAGGTCGGTTCTCCTACCCTGAATGTGGCGCGCGCGGCGGCAAACCCACGCCGGTCAGAACCGGGCCCGCGTGCGGGGGGCGGTGGGCCGCGCGCGGACGCCGCGGCGGCGAGACTAGAATTGGAGTTTGGTGGTGAACTGAACCGAGCGCGGCCCGCCGAACTGGAACATGGGGAGCAGGCCCCCGAGCGCGCCCCCGGTGCCGAGCCCCTGCCCGAGCGTCTGGGTCGCCTCGTAACCGGGGGACGGCCCGGCGAAGTTCGGGTGGTTGAAGAGGTTGAAGACCTCGACGCGCAACTGCACGCCGACGCGCTCCGTGAGCGAGAGCTTGCGGCGCAGCGCCGCGTCCACCTGCCAAGCCCCGAAGCCCCTCAGGGCGTTGCGGCCGAGAGTGCCGTCGCCGGCCCCGCCGTCAACGGGCGGCGCGAACGCCGCGGGGTTGAGAGCCCGCCCGCCCGGCAGGCGCGGGTCGGTGAGGTAGACGGGGACGCCCCCCAACAAGTCGGGCCGCACCGAATGCACCACGGCCCCGCCCAGCACCTGCGTGAAGACGGTGAGGTTGACCGGCGTCGCCGTCCGCCACCTGCCGACCGCGTCCAGAGACCACCCGCGCGCCAGCGCACGCGCGACCCGGCCCCGCGGGGCGGCCGGGAGGTCGTAGCTCAGGGCGAGGCCCAGCGAGTGGCGCACGTCGAAGTTCGAGGGGCCGCGGTCAGGGACGGGGCGCGCCTCGCGCAGGTGGAGCGTCGAGTCGTCGGAGGCGTCGTCAATCGAATGCGACCAAGTGTAGGAGGCGTAGGCGGCGAGGCCGGCCGCGAGCCTCCGCTCGAACTGCGCGAGCAGTCCGTGGTAATCGGAGCGGGCCGCGTTCTCGATGAGGACGAGGGTGGTGTCGCCGAAAAAGCCGGCGGGCGGGAAGGGCAGGAGCGAGACTTCGCCGCGCAGCAGACGCCGCCCCTGCGCGCCGACGTACGAGACGTTGAGCGCCTGCGCGCCGCCGAGTCGCTGCTCGACGGTCGCGCTCCACTGGCGCTTGTAGGGCGTCCTGAGTTCGGGGTCGAAGGCGTAGAACGTCCCCGAAGAGGGCGACCCGCCCGGCGGCGGCGCGGCGTGGGCGGGCGAGAGCGGGAAAGGCACGCGCCCCGGCCGCCGCCCCGAGGTGTAGGGCAGCACGCTGCCGAAGGCTTGCGCCGCCTGCCCGTTGCCGGTGTCGAAGAAGATGCCGAAGCCCGCGCGCACCGTCGTCCCCGTCGGCCGCAGGTGGTAGGCGACGCCCACGCGCGGGGCGAAATCGGCGAAGGAGGTCTTCCAGAGCGGCGTGCCGTCGGTCGTCAACTCGGGCCCGTCCCGCCCCGTCAGCGCGCCGGGAGCGCGCGCGCCCCCGAAGACGGCCGGGTGCCGGCCCGTCGTCTCGCGCGGCGGGGGCGCGAGTTCCCAGCGGAGCCCGTAGCTGACGGTCAGATTCGGGGAGGGGTGCCAGATGTCCTGCGCGAAGGCCGAGAGGTTGTGAAAGAGCGGGCGGCGCGCCTCCTCTTCCGCGTAGACCCGCGCGTCCCAAGTGGAGGCCGAGAGCACCGTGTCGGGGTCGAGCGGGTCGGAGCCGAAGCCGAGGAAGGCGACCGTCTGGGTGTAGGCCGGCGCGTCGAAGACGGGGGCGAGGCGGCGGTAGTCGAGGCCGAACTTGAGGTGGTGCGCGCCGCGGACGAGGCTCAACGTGTTCACGGCGTTGAACTGCCGGTTCACGTTGTCGGCCTCCTTCCCGATTCGCAGGTTCGCCGCTTGGTCGAGCGGGCGGAGAATCAGAATCTGAATCAGCCCGTCGGCGGGCGAGGCCGGGGCCGGGAAGAGGTAGGGCTGCGGCGGCGGGGTCGCGCCGCCGAACCCGTCGAGGCGGTGGAAGGTCGAGCCGCTGGCGAGGCTCCAGTTGAAGCGCGAGTCGAGGGCGAGGCTCGCGGCGGGCGTGAAGGTCGCGCCGAAGGTGAGCGTGCGCGTCTCGAACGAGCTCTCGGTGACGGTGCTCAGGCTTTGCGACAGCGGCCGGCCGAAGCCGAGGGTGAGGCGGGCGGTCGAGGTCGGCGGGGCTTGGCCGCCGCGCTGAGCGGTGCCGGAAGGCGCCTGCGCGTAGCGGCCGAAGAGCAGGAGGCGTTCGCCGGCGACGTGGTCGAGGCGCGCGCTCACGGCGTCGAGCCGCGAAGGCTCGCCGTAGCCGGCGGCGAACTCGGCCGCGCCGAACCTCACCTCGCGCCCCCCGGCCGGAGGGCGCGGGAAGGCGTCGAGCAGCGGCCGCACGGCCGGCGCGGCGAGCATCCGCGTGGTGCGCGACGGGACGGCCGTGAGGGCGACGCGCGGCTGGAGCGACCGCAGCCCCTCGTAAGAGACGAAGAAGAAAGTCCGGCCTTTGACGACGGGGCCGCCGAAGACGCCGCCGAAGCCCTCGTGCCGGGAGGGCGGCTTCGGCAGCGCGCGCGCGTTGACGAACCAGTCGTTGGCGTCGAGCGCGCCGTGGCGGAACGAGCCGAAGAGGCTGCCGCGCCACTCGTTCGTCCCCGCGCGGGTGGTGAAGGCGACGTGCGCGCCCGGCGCGCGGCCGAGTTCGGCCTCATAGGTGAGCGCCTGCACGCGCAACTCCTGCACGGCGTCGGCCGAGACGAGGTTGTTCGTCCCGCCGAGGGAGGAGAGCGCCGGGAGGCTGCCGGCCGCGGCCTGCCCCGGCGCGGGGCCGGCGCTGACGCCGAAGTTGGCCGAGACGCCGTCCACCGTGAAGTAGTTGGCGTTGGGGCGCTGGCCGTTGACGCTGAACTGCCCCTGCTCGTTGAAGCTGGCCGCCGTCAGGACGGTGGCGGGCGCGAGGCCGATGAGCGGCTGGAGACTCCTCCCGCTGAGCGGGAGGCTCTCGATCAACTCCGGGCCGAAGCTCGTCGAGGCCGAGGTGGCGCGGCTGACGGTGACGCTGGCGTCGTCCGCCCCGGCGCGCACGGTGACGTGCTCGGCGATGGGGCCGACCGTGAGGCGCACCCGCAGCACGGCCTGTTCGCCCGCCCCGAGCACGATGTCGCGCAGGTCTACGGTCTTGAAGCCGGGGCGCCGGACGAGGACGCTGTAGCTGTCCGCGGGCAGAAGGGGGATGGTGAAGCAGCCCTCGCCGTCCGTGGTCGCCCGCCTCTCCAGCCCGGTCAGAGGGTTGAAGGCCGTCACGGCCGCGCCGGCCACGAGCGCGCCGTTCTGGTCGTAGACGGTGCCGCTCACCGTGGCCAGTTGCGACTGCGCGCGCGCCGCCGCGGCCGGCCCCGAG
>DATMVI010000386.1:0-4342 GCA_035563275.1 Pyrinomonadaceae bacterium | reverse complement strand
CGTCGGCTGCGGCGTCGGCTGCGGCGTCGGGGTGGCCGCGGGCGTCGGGGTCGCGGACGGCGTGGCCGAAGGCGTCGGCGAGGGGCCGGGCGTCGGGCTCGGCGTGATGTCGGCCGGCACCATCCCGGCGCTCTCGGCCGTCAGCGTCGTGCGGTAGTCGGGCAGCTCGATCGAGGTCGCGACGAACGGGATGAAGAGCTGGTGGCTGAACTCCGTGATGCTGACCGTGACCGTGCCTTTCGGGTAGCCGTAGAGGTTGGTGACGGGCGACGGCGTGTACTGCACGTCCACGTCGCCGATCCCGAGGCCGCTGACGACCGGGTTGCCGGTTCCCTCCGCGTTGCCGTAGACGACCATGTTCTTGACGGCGTCGGGGCCGACGGGCTGCGTCTCGGCGACGGGCGCGGCCGGGTTGGTCTGGTTGACGGCGTAGCGCGCGCCGCGGCGCACGGCGTCCGAGAGCGCGTTGTGCGTCCAGAGCAGGCGCGAGAATTCGAGGACGGCGAAGGTCGCCGTGAGGAAGACGAGCGCGCCGATGGTGAACTCGACGAGGGCCGTGCCGCGCTCGCCCCGCCTGCCGTCGCCGTGCCGCCTGCCGCCTCGCCTCATCGCTTCGGCCTCCATCCTTTACGAGGGGATCGTGGTGAGCATCCGCATCGTGGTGCTCGGACTCAGCTCGACCTTGAGCGAGAGCTTCTTGTTGCCGACGAGCGCGCCGAGGTCGAAGATCGGCTGGTAGGTGTAGCCGTCGATCCCGACGGTCACGCGGTCGGGCTGGCCCGCGCCGGCGGCGTTGCCGCGGCTCACGCTGACGTTGCCGACGCCGACGCCGGCGAGGACGGGGTCGCCCTCGCCCTCGGTGTTGCCGTAGACGACGAGGCGCGCGGCCTCCACGTCGGACGAGCCGTCGGCCGGCTCGGTCGTCAGGTAGCGCGCGCCGGCGCGCGTCGCCTTCGTCAGCGTCTGGTAGGTGTAGAAGAAGCGCCCGAACTCGGCCGCGGCGCCGAACATCACGAGCAGCAGCGGGAGCGCGAGGGCCAGCTCGACGAGCTGCGTCCCGCCCTCGGAGCGCGCGAAGCGGCGGAGGCCGCACTTCATCGTTACCATTCTCGCGGTCACGGCGCCGGCCTCCTTTCAGCGGTAGAGCACGGGCTGGGCGAGTTGCGGGTTGACGGGGCCGCCGCCGGGGATGTAGCCGCCCGTGCCGAAGATGAAGCGCTCGCCGATGTACTCGGCCGTGATGTCGCCGCCGGAGCCGCCCGGCACCCGGCTCTTGAGGAAGAAGGCGACGAACTTCCAGAAGGCGACGGTGTCGCGGCCGTTGTCGAACTCGTTGATGTCGATGATCGGGAGGACGACGACGCGGCGGTTCTCGACGCCGACCATCCCGCCGCCGGGCGACTGCCAGTGCTCGGTGCCGGGCTTGGCGTTGCTGTACTCCTCCCACGTGATGCCCTCTTTGACGTTCACGTCGGGCGGGAAGTCCTCCCAGCTCATGCCGGCCGAGTAGTCGCCGAAGCGCGTGTTGAGGCCGTCGCGGACGGGGCCGGCGTTGACGCCGGGCTTGGTGTCCTTCTCGTAGATGTCGCCGGGCTTGGCGCACTCGCGGATGCCGCGGGCGAGGTTCTCGCGCACCACGCTCGCGCCCGAGCCGGCGATGGCGAGAATCTGCCGGTTGCCGGGCGAGACGCTGCCGTGCGGGCCGCCGCGGATGACGTACTCCTGACCGGGGACGAGCGTCGGCGCCGCGGGGTCGTCGATGACGGAGAGCGGAATCCAGTCGCAGAAGACGTTGGGCGGGACGCTCATGCCGGCGACGGCCTCGGCCGAGATGTTCGCCGTGTCGAAGCCGCTGCGGGCGAGGCCGGCGAAGAAGACGCCGACGGGCTTGGGCGGAACCTCCACCTGCACGAAGCGGACGTTGGCGGCGACGCCGGCGGCCGAGGCCGCGCCCGCGTTCATGTAGGGGCCGTCGAAGTTGACGGCGAAGGTGACGTTCTCGTCCCCGATGGTGACGCCCGTCTGGTTGAACTCGTAGTTGTTCATCAGGGCGGTGGCGCGGGCGGTGGCCTGCGCGATGCCGCCGGGCTTCGAGTTGAGGGCCGAGGCGCCGGCCAGCGCCGCCGCGTCGGCCGCGTTCTGCAACTCGGCGCGGACGACGTAGAAGTGGCTGATGTCAACGCAGAGTCCGACGGCGAGGAGGAAGGCCAGCATGCCGAACGCGCTGACGGCGAGGATCGAGCCGCGCTCGCCCCCCCGCCCCTCAGATTTCGCTCGCGACCTCATCTCGAATCCCTCCGGGACAGTGAATCAGTAGTCAGTAGTCAGTAGTCAGTAGGAAGACCTTCGGCGGCGCATCGTCCTCGGTGCCGGCGTCAGCATCAATCACGCGGGAGCGCTACTGGCTACTGACTACTGACTACTGACTACTGCTTTCAAAAGTAGCCGTCCCGGCCGCGCGTTAACGCTGGCGTTTTCACGCCGCGCGTCAGGGGGAGAGGGCGCGCCTCAACTCCGCGGCGCGCCCACGCGCGGCCGGGACGACCGCGGGCTTACGGCACGGGGCTGACGCTCGGCCCCGCGGAGGCGGGCGCGTGCCCGGCCTCGAAGACGAGCGACGCCGGCGTCATCTCCAGTCGCGCCGTGGCCTTCGGCATCTCGAAGGCGCGGGCCGTCGTCTTCTCGGTCTTGGCGGCGGGCTTCGGCGCGGGCGGGGCCTTCGGCGCGGGCTGCGCGGAAGTGCTCGCGCCCGAGCCGGTCGAGAAGCCGTGGTCGCCCTCGATGCCCTCGCCCTTCGGCTCGACGCCGAGCGGCGAGCCGTTCTTCAGCCCGTCCACGCCGCGCATCTGCGGCAGGTCGTCCGGGTTCATCGGCTTCACGAGCTGCGCCGTGACGATGAACATCAGCTCGGTCTCGCTCTTCTGGAACGACTTCGAGTTGAAGAGCGCGCCGAGGACGGGGATGTCGCCGATGACCGGAATCTTCGAGATGGTGCGCGCCTCGCTGTTGTCGAGCAGGCCGGCGAGCGCGAACGACTGGCCGTCGCGCAGCTCGACGCCCGTCTTGGCGCGGCGCGTCTTCAGCGCGGGGATGAGGAAGCCGTCGAACTTGACGCCGTTGGCGAAGTCGATGGTCGAGACCTCGGGTTCGAGTTCGAGCCGGATGTGATCCTCGTCGATGATCGTCGGCTTGAAGTTGAGGCGGACGCCGTACTCCTTGAAGACGACGGTGACGACGGCGCGGTCGCCGCCGTTCTGCACCATCGGCACGGGGAACTCGCCGCCCGCGAGGAAGCTGGCCTGCTGGCCGTCCATCGCGATCAGGTTCGGCTCGGCCAGTTGCCTGAGCGCGCCCTGCTGCTTCAGGGCGTGGATGAAGTTGTAGGTGTTGCCGCCCATCACGAAGAGGTTCAGGGCCGAGCCGACCACCGAGCCGAAGATGTTGCCGCCGTCCACCGCGCCGACCGTGTAGGGGCCGCCGCCGGTGCCGATCGAGCCGCCCGCGCCGGGGCCGGACTGGTAGGCGTAGGTCGCGCCCAGCTCGCGCAGGCGGGTGCGGCTGACCTCGGCGACGCGCACCTGAAGCTGCACCTGCGCCTTGCCCAGCTCGGGCGTCTCCAGCATGTTGACGGTCTGGAAGCCGGCGGCCTTCACCACCGCCTCGACCTGCGCCGAGGTCTTCGGGTGGTTGACCTTGCCCGAAATGACGACCGACCCGTTGGCCTGACTCAGCTCGATCTTGTCCTGCGGGAAGAGCTGGCGGATCTGCGAGTCGATGAGCGAGAGGTTGGCGCGCACGAAGACGTCGAAGACGACGAACTGCGGCCCCTTCTGCTCCCACGCGATGAAGTTGACCTGCCCGAACGCCTTGCCGTTGACGAGCACCTGATCGGGCGCGACGAGCACGGCCTCGGCGACCGCGGGGTCGGAGACCGAGAAGCGGCCGATGGGCCGGTCGAAGTTGATCACGCGCGACTGCCCGACGAGGACGTTGATCTGGACGGGCGCGGCCGCCGGCGCGCCGAACGAGCCCGAGACCGAAGTCTGCTGGGCGCGCGCGGGCGCGAACATGAAGAGCGTCGTGCTGATGACGACGACCAGACGTGCGACGAGAGAACGGTTCTGCATGGCGTTGCTCCTCAGGAAGTAGACAGTAGTCAGTAGTCAGTAGTCAGTAGGTTGATCTCTTCCGGGCGGTTCGGCGACAGTAGCCGGCGGCCAGTTCGCGGCGGGAGGTTTTCCTACTGGCTACTGACTACTGTCTACTGGCTACTATGGGAATTCGACGGTGCTGCGCTTGGCGCCCTGAATCATCTCGACCTTCGGGCGCGGCGGCTCGGCCG
>DATMVI010000385.1:0-14276 GCA_035563275.1 Pyrinomonadaceae bacterium | reverse complement strand
GCGCCCCGCGCTGCCTCCGCGCAGGCGCCCCCGCCACCGGCGCCCGCGCCGAACCAAGCGGCCCGCGACGCGGCCAAAGGCGACGGCGCGTCGAAGAACGCGGACGGCAAAGCCGGCGATAAGCGCGAAGCCCCTGACGAGGATGCGCCGGCCGGCGTCGAGGAGATTTCGGCCGAGGGCAAGACCTCGCAGGCGCTCTACGAGGAGGCCGCTTCCTACGCGCGCCGCAAGTTCGAGGAGTTCGAGGCCAAGCAGGTTCCCTTCAACGAGCTGCTGCGCCACGAGGTGCTGCACGACCAGCGCAAGCTCGCCGAGCGCCACGTCGCGGCGCTGGCCGCGCGCGGCACGCTCGCGGGCGAAGACCTCTACTACTCCGGCCTGCTCTACGTGCTCGCCGGCCGCGGCCCCGCCGCCCTCGACGCCATGCGCCGATTCCTCGCCGCCGGTGCCGACGCGCCCCCCGCGCTCAGGCAGAAGGCGCGCGCCGTCGTCGGGCAGCAGGCCGCGCAGTCCGAGCTGTTCGCCGAGGCCGAGCGCGCGCTGGCCGACTATCAGGCCGGCGAGCCGCGCACGCCCTCCGAGGCCAACAACATCCGCGTCGTCCTCGCCAACGCCTACGCCAAGAAGAAGGATTTCGCCCGCGCCGCCGCCCACGCGCGCGAGGCGTTCGCGTCGGCCGTGGCCTCCGCCTCCGACGGGCAGCTTGAGGCGCGCTCCCGCGGCCCGGCCGTCTACGGCCCCGGCGCGTTCCTCGCCAACACGCTCGTCAAGTCGGGCCGGCGCGACGAGGCGCTGGCCGTCATCCAGCAGATGCGCGCGCTCGCGCTCGCGTTCCCCAGCGCGCGCCTCTACGGCGACGCGACGGGGATGCTGCTGAGCAACGGCGGCGAGATCGACGCGCCGCCGCCGCCCGCCGCCGGGCCGGGCGCGCCCGAGCTGAAGGTCAACGAGTGGATCGACCAGCAGCCCGTGACGCTCGCCGACTTGCGCGGCCGCGTCGTGCTCCTCGACTTCTGGGCGACGTGGTGCGGCCCGTGCCGCATCACCATCCCGAAACTCAACGCCCTCCACCGCAAGTACAAAGACCGCGGCCTCGTCATCCTCGGCCTGACCGAGTACTACGGCCGCGGCGAGGGGCGCGAGCTCACCCCGGCCGAGGAGTTGCAGTTCCTGCGCCGCTTCAAGCGCCAGCACGGCGTGGCCTACGGCTTCGCCGTCTCCGACCACGGCGAGAACGGCCACAACTACGGCGTCGCCCAGCTCCCTACGGCCGTCCTCCTCGACCGCCGCGGCCGCGTCCGCTTCATCACCGTCAGCGCCGGCGACGAGGAGGCCCGCGCCCTCACGCGCATGATCGAAACGCTCATCGAGGAGAAACCTTGAGGGGAAGCCGCCGGCCGTCGGCGGAGACAAAAAAACCCGGCGGCCGACAACCGGCGCCCGGCGGCCGACGACTAACAACCGTCGCCCGCTGCTCGCGGTTACGATTTACGGCTTTATTGTTGTAAGCTCTGAGGCGTTATGGAAGGCGCAAACGTTTATACCGCTCTCATCGCTTTCGTCGGCGGGCTGGCCTCTTTCCTCTCCCCGTGCGTGCTGCCGCTCGTGCCCGGTTACATCTCGCTCATCTCGGGCGTGAGCGTTGACCACCTGAAGGGCGAGGGCGGCTCGCAGGTGGGCGCGCGGCGGGCCGTCGTCGTCAACTCGCTGGCCTTTAACGCCGGCCTCTCGATCATCTTCCTCGCCCTCGGCGCGGCCGCCGGCCTCGTCGGCTCGGCGCTCTTCACCAACCGGTGGGTGGGCTACGCGGCCGGGGCCGTGATCGTCGTCTTCGGCCTCCAGATGATGGGCGTCCTCAAGATCGGCGCGCTCTACCGCGACACGCGCAAGTTCTCCGAGGAGAAGCCGCGCGGCGCGGCCGGCTCGCTGCTTCTGGGCATCGCGTTCGCGGCCGGCTGGACGCCCTGCATCGGCCCCATCCTCGGCGGCATCATCGGGCTGGCGGCGACGAGCGGCGGCTGGCAGGGCGGACTCGCCCTCTCGGCCTTCTACGCCGCCGGCCTCGCCGTGCCGTTCCTCCTGACCGGCCTCGCCATCAACCGCTTCCTCGGCTTCTACGCGCGCTTCCGCCGCCACCTGCATAAGGTCGAAGTCGCCTCCGGCGTGATGCTGATCGCCATCGGCTTCGTCATCATGTTCGGCGGGACGGCTTGGCTGGCGCGGCAGGTGACTTGGGTGCCGAGCCTCGAAGCCCTCGTCGACCGGCTCTGGCAGAGGCAGCAGGCGACGACGGCCGCGGGCTCGCCCGCCGACGGCGCCGGCGGCGCGCCGGCCGCCAACGTCAAGGCCAACTACCCCTCGCTCCCCGAGGCCGAGTTCCAGACGCTCGACGGCCAGTCGTTCAACCTGTCGAGCCTGCGCGGCCGGGTCGTCATCCTCAACTTCTGGGCGACGTGGTGCGGCCCGTGCCGCGGCGAGATACCCGAGTTCAACGTGATGCAGCGCGAGCTGGGCGGGCGCGGCCTCTCCATCGTCGGCGTCACCTCGCACGACACGCCCGAGCAGATCAGGGAGTTCCAGAAGGACGTGCCGCAGGACTACACCGTCGTGGTCGGCGCGGGCGACACGCCCGAGCGCTTCAACAACGGGCCGGGCCTGCCCGTCACCTACGTCCTCGACCGCGAGGGCCGCGTGCGCGAGAAGATCGTCGGCCCCAAAGACCGCGCCGGCTTCGAGTCCCTCGTCCGCCCCCTGCTCGACGAGGCCCCGGCCGCCACCGCGCGGAACGCGCAATGAAGTTCCGGGTCGCGAGTTTCAGGTTTCAGGTTAAAGACATTTCCGTCACTTGAGGCCGGAAGTTGGAGAGAAGGAAGATGCTCAGGACTCTCGCACGCGCCGCCGCCTTCTTGGCGCTCGCCGCGGTCTTCTCGCCCGACGCGCTCGCGCAGGGCGGGCACGAGTACGCGCCGCTGATCGAGCAGAAGATCAATTACAAGGACTGGACTTTCAAGAGCCTGAAGGACGGCTCGCCGGTGAACCTGCGCGAGCTGGTGAGGGGCAAGAAGCTGGTGATGGTCGTCTACTTCGCGCCGTGGTGCGGCAACTGGAAGTACGAGGCCCCGCTCGTCTCGCGCCTCTACAACGACTACCGGAAGCACGGCTTCGACGTGGTGGCCGTGAGCGAGTACGCCTCGGCCGACGACACGCGCAAGTATTTCGAGGCGGCGGGCGGCGCGCCCTACACGGTCGTCGTCGAGAGTGAGGGGCGCGAGGCGCGCGACCAGACGACGCACTACGCCTACCGGCAGGCGTGCAGCGACACGCGCCGCTGGGGGTCGCCCTTCAACGTCTTCCTCGAACCCGAGCGGCTCAGCGCGAAGGGCGACGTGGTCGCCGAGAAGGCTTGGGTCGTCGGCGGCGAGCTGATCGAGAAGGACGCCGAGAACTTCATCCGCGAAAAACTCGGGCTGGCCGAGAAGAGCGCCGTCGAAGCCTGCGAAGAAAAGCCCGCGCCCGTCAGGCAGCGTTAGCCGAGGGAGACGCCGGGTGCCAGACGCCGGAGGCCGGTTAAAGACATTCGCTTTTAACCGGCCTCCGGCGTCTGGCACCCGGCGTCTTCTTTTTGCTACGATGGCCTGCTTTCCCGCACCCTGAACGAACGGCCCCGCGCATAGGATGAGACTCCGGCTGCTCTACCACGGTCACTGCTTCGACGGCGTCGCCTCGGCCGCCGTCTTCACGCGCTTCTACCGCGCGCGCGTGCGCCCCGGCGCGGAGGTCGGCTACACGCCGCTCTCGCACCAGCCCGGCGCGCTCTTCGACGAGGCGATGTTCGACGGCGACGAGAACGCCATCGTCGATTTCAAGTACAGCCCGTCGCCGCGCGTCACGTGGTGGTTCGACCACCACCAGTCGGCCTTCCTCACCCCGGAGGACGAGGCCCACTTCCGCGCCGACCGGGGGGGCCGCAAGTTCTGGGACCCGGAGTCGAAGTCCTGCACCGAGTTCATCGCCCGCGTCGCCCACGAGCAGTTCGACTTCGCAGACCCTTCGCTCGCCCCGCTCGTCGCGTGGGCGCACACCATCGACGGCGCGTTCTACGAGTCGGCCGCCCAGCCCGTCGAGCTGAAGGAGCCGGCGCTGCAACTGATGCAGGTCATCGAGAACGTCCCCGACGCGGAGTTCATCGAGCGCATCATCCGCGACCTCACGCGCTTCTCGCTCGAAGAGGTGGCGACCGGCGCGGAGGTGCAGGGCCGCTTCCGCCCGCTGCTCGCGCGTCACCTTGAGACGGTCGAGGTCGTCCGCCGCAAGGCCTCCTACGAGCGCGGCGTCGTCACCTTCGACCTCGTGGACGAGGGCGTCGAGGGCTTCAACAAGTTCATCCCCTACTACGTCCACCCCGAGACGACCTACTCGGTGGCGGTCACGCGGGGCCGCGCGCGCACCAAAATCTCGGTCGGCTCGAACCCCTTCAGCCCGCGGCCGCGCCGCCACAACCTCGCCTCGATCTGCGAGCGCTACGGGGGCGGCGGCCACGCCGTCGTCGGGGCCGTCTCGTTCCAGCCCGACGAGGTCGAGCGCGCCCGCGACGCCGCCCGCGAGATCGTCGCCGAACTGCGCGAAGGCTTCGAGCCGTAGCGCGGGGCCGGCCGTCGCGGGGGTTCATCTCGCCCCGCCCCCCGTTTCGCGTAACCACGCGCAGCGCTCTCAAGTCTCACTCCGACACCCGCTCACGCCCTGACCGGTCAGGCCGTCAGAATGAACGCCGCGGCGCTTCAGGCTGACCGGTCACGCCACCTCATCCTGCCGACCGAATCCCGCTTTTCCCCAGTATTTTCCAAAGTTTACCCCCGCCCGCCCGCGGCACGCCGATAGCTTAGGTGTGCGGCCATTTGTGTGGCCGCCGTCGGCAACCCCCTACCGAATGCGTGTGTTGAGATGAGTTTCCCCCTACCCTTTAAAAAAATCCTGAGCGGCTCGGCTACCCTCGCGCTGCTCGTCCCCCTCTGCCTCGGCGGCGCGGCCACCCCCGCGTCGGCCGCCGAAGGCGGACGCCCCGCGGCCAAGCGCCGCGATGGCGGCAAACTCTCCGAGCGCCTGCGCGGCGCGCGCCGCGACGACGGGTCGGGCCGCGTCGAGGTCATCATCCAGCTCGAAGGCAGGATGAGCGCGGGCCTCAAGTCTCTGCTCAAGGCCCACGGCGCGCACGTCCGCAAGGAGCTGCGCGAGGTCGGCGCGGCCGTCGTCGCGCTGCCGCCCGCGGCCGTCGCCGAGCTGGAGCAGTTCGACGAAGTCTCCTTCGTCACGCCCGACGAGGAGACGCAGGTGCTCGGCCACGTCTCGCGCGCCACCGGCGCGGACGCCGCCGCCGCGCAACCCTACACCGCGGTCTCGCAGGCCGGCGGCACGGGCGTCGCCATCGCCGTCGTCGACTCCGGCATCTACGACCAACACGCCGCCTTCCTCAACGCGTCCGGCACGGCCAGCCGCGTCGTCCACAACCAGAACTTCGTCACCACCGAGTCGCGCACCGACGACCCCTACGGCCACGGCACGCACGTCGCCGGGCTGGCCGCGGGCGGCCGACTCCTTCAGGGCGGGGCCTATGGCGGCGTCGCGCCCGACGCCAACCTCGTAGACCTCCGCGTGCTCGACGCGCAGGGCCGCGGCCGCGTCTCGTGGCTGCTGGCCGCGCTCGACTGGCTGGCCGCCAACCACCGCGCCTACAACGTCCGCGTCGTCAACGTCTCTCTGGGCACGCCCGCCGTCGAGTCGTACCAGACCGACCCCGTCTGCCGCGCCGTCGAGCGCCTCTACGACCTCGGCCTCGTCGTCGTCGCGGCGGCCGGCAACAACGGCAAGAACGCCGCCGGCCAGAAGGTCTACGGCCAGATTCACTCGCCCGGCAACAGCCCGCACGCCGTCACGGTCGGCGCGTCGAACACCTTCGGCACCGACTCGCGCGCGGACGACGGCGTCGCCACCTACTCCTCGCGCGGGCCGACGCGCAGCTACGCCACCACCGCCTCCGGCGCGCGCCGCTACGACAACCTGCTCAAGCCCGAGCTGGTCGCGCCCGGCAACAAGCTGGTCTCGGCCGCCTCGTCGCCGAACGCGCTGCGGGCCGCAGACCCTTCGCTCTCGGCCTACGACCCGGCGGGCCGCCAGCAGGACATGATGTACATGAGCGGAACCTCGATGGCCGCGCCGCTCGTCGCCGCCGCCGCGGCCCTCATGTTCGAGGTCAACCCGAAGCTGACGCCGGGGATGGCGAGGACGCTGCTCCAGTACACGGCGACGCCCATCCGGGGCGCGAACCTGCTCGAACAGGGCGCGGGCCAGCTCAACGTCGCCGGCGCGCTCAAACTCGCCGACCTCGTCCGCCGCGACCTCGACGCGGCGGCCGCCCCCGTCGGCGCGCCGCTGCTCACGGCCGCCGCCCCCGCGCCGCGGTCCTTACTCGCCGGCCGCAACTACACGTGGGCGCAGGGCATCACCTTCGGCCACACCTTCGGCACCGGCGTCGAACTCGTCACCCGGCTTCAGGAGGGCTACCGCCCGACCTTCCACATCGCCGACGACGTGACGCCGAACGCGCTCGGCCTGCTCGTCAAAGAGCCGGGCGCGCTGACGGCCGGCGTCTCCATCGGCCGGAACATCTACACGAGCCGCGGCGGCGTCCTCGGCACGGGCACGTTGCTGCCGCTCGCCCTGCGCGGCAGCGGCGTCGTCCTGAGCGACGGCGCGCTGTTCGGCGACGGGGTCGCGCTCGCCGACGGGGTCGCGCTCGCCGACGGCGCGGTGCTCGCCGACGGGGCCATCTTCGCCGACGGCGCCCTCTTCAGCGACGGGGCGGTGCTCGC
The DNA here is from genome assembly GCA_035563275.1 of Pyrinomonadaceae bacterium. GTDB lineage: Bacteria > Acidobacteriota > Blastocatellia > Pyrinomonadales > Pyrinomonadaceae > QHXN01. Next base: position 7,410 of record DATMVI010000385.1, on the reverse strand, counting down.
CGACGGGGCGGTGCTCGCCGACTCGCTGCTGCCCACGTCCACCCTCTTCCACGGCGACCCCACGGCCGGCATGGCCCCGTAGAACCGGCCCCGCGCGCAGCCGAGCGAACGAGATGTCAGTCGCTTCATTCATCGACCGCGTGATGGCGGAGAGCGCCTACCTGCCGGAGCCGGGGCTGGCGGCGGCCGTCTCCGAGCTTACCGAGCGCGACCGCGCCGAGGTGCTCGCGCTCCTCGCCGAGCGCCCCGTGAACACGGTCGGGATGGCCGGCCTCATCCGCGACAACGGCGTCGTCAGCCCGCACCACCGCGGCACCTTCTACGGCTGCCGCAACTCCGAGGGCCGCCTCGAAGGCGTGGCGCTCATCGGCCACCACACGCTCGTCGAGGCGCGCACGCGGCGGGCGCTCGCCGAGTTCGCCTTGATCGCGCAGGCGTGCGCGCGCACCCACATGATCATGGGCGAGGTCGAGACGGTCGACGAGTTCTGGAAGGCTTACGCCGACGAGGGGCGCGCGGTGCGCCGCGTCTGCCGCGAGGTCTTGTTCGAGCTGCGGCGGCCGGCGCTCGCGGGGCTGACCCAGCTCATGGTGGAGCCGGGCGCGGGCCTGCGGCGGGCCGCGGCCGCGGACGTGGACCTGATCGCGCCCGTCCACGCCGCTCTGGCCGAGGCCGAGAGCGGCGTCAACCCGCTCGACACCGACCCGCAGGGGTTCGTCCGCCGCTGCCTGCGCCGCATCAATCAGGGCCGGACGTGGGTCGTCGTCGAGGGCGGCCGGCTGGTCTTCAAGGCCGACGTGCAGGCCGACACGCTCGAGGTCGTCTACCTCGAAGGCGTCTACGTCCACCCCGACGAGCGCGGCACGGCGCTCGGCCGCCGCTACATGAATCAGCTCTGCCGCCGCCTGCTGGCGCGCACGCACGTCCTCTGCCTCCTCGCCAACGAGGAGAACGAGCGCGCCCAGCGCTTCTACCGCGTCTGCGGCTTCAGGGCGCGGGCCGTCTACGACACGCTCTACCTGCGGAGGGATTAAAAGCCGTAAGCCGTGAGTCGGGAATCGTAACGCGTGAAGACAAGTCGAGAGCCGCCGCGGCCCGAGTGGTTCGGGTCGCGGCGGCTCTCGGCTTTTCTTACCGATTTACGCGTGACGATTCACGGCTCGCGGCCGTCCGCCATCAGCGCTTCGATCTCCTCGATCTGCTTGGGCGCTTTGTCGGTGAGGACGCGGTGGCCTTCCGGGGTGACGAGCACGTCGTCTTCGATGCGGACGCCGAGGCCGCGGTACCGGTCGGGCGCTTCGGCGTCCTCGGCGATGTAGAGGCCGGGCTCGACCGTGAGGACGACGCCCGGCTCGACGGGGCGGGGCTGGCCGTCCGAGTGGTAGGCCCCCACGTCGTGCACGTCCATGCCGAGGTAGTGGCTGACGCGGTGCATGTAGAACTTCTTGTAAGCCTCGTCCTCGATCAGCTTCTTCACGTCGCCCGCGAGCAGGCCGAGGCGCACCATCCCCTCGGTCAGAACCTCGACCGAGCGCGCGTGCAGATCGTCGAGCGTCACGCCCGGCGCGATCATGCCGACGCACTGCTCCTGACAGTCGAGCACGAGCCGGTAGAGGTCGCGCTGCGCCTCGGTGAAGCGCCCGTTGACGGGGAAGGTGCGCGTGATGTCGGAGGCGTAGCCCTCGTACTCGGCGCCGGCGTCGATGAGGAGCAGGTCGCCGTCGCGCAGCTCCGCGTCGTTCGAGGTGTAGTGGAGGATGGTGGCGTTCGCGCCCGCGCCGACGATGGAGCCGTAGGCCGGGGCGAGCGCGCCGCTCCTGCGGAAGACGTACTCGATGAGGGCCTCGATCTCGTACTCCTTCGCGCCGGGGCGGGCCGCGCGCATCGCCTCGCGGTGGGCCTCGGCGGCGATGTCGGCGGCGCGCTGCATCAAGGCGACCTCCTCGTCGGTCTTGAACAGGCGCATCTCGTGGAGGATCGTGCCGGGGTCGACGATGGCCTGCGGCGGCCGGACGCCCTTGCGGCCGAGCGAGCGCATCCGCGCGAGCTGGCTGATGATGGTCTGGTCGAGTTCGGGCCGGCCCGCGCCGAGCCGGTAGTAGAGGCTTTGGGCGCCGTTGAGGAGGTCGGTCAGTTTCTCCTGAAACTCCTCGACGGGGAAGGCCGCGTCGGCCCCGAACTTCTCCTTCGCGCCCTCGACGCCGGCGCGCCGCCCCGTCCAGACCTCCCGCTCGGGGTCGCGCGGCCGGACGAAGAGCGTGAAGCGCTCCTCCTTCGAGGGCGCGACGACGGCGATGGAGTCCGGCTCGCCGAAGCCGGTCAGGTAGTAGAAGTCCGAGTCCTGACGGAAGCGGTACTCGGTGTCGTTCGAGCGTGTCACCTCGCGCGCGCCCGGCAGGATGGCGACGGAGTTCGGCCCCATGCGCCGCATGAACTCGGCGAGCTGCGGTCTCGGCATCAAAAATTCTCCTCGACAGGCATGAAGTTCAGGCGGCCATTTTAACCGACGGCCCGAGCGGGCCGGAAACGCGCCCCGAAAGCCCGCGCCCCCTGCGGCTTTGCTCCGCGCCCCTTTCGCGCCATAATCCGCGGCATGGCCACACGAATCTCCGAGACGCAGACCGCCGCCCCGCAGACCGCGACCGAGCGCGAGGTGATCTCTTACGACCCGGCGACGGGCGAGGAGGTCGGCCGCGTGCCGCTCGGCGACGCCGGGGACGTAGCGGCCGCGGTCGCGCGCGCGCGGGCGGCGCAAAAGGGTTGGGGCGCGCTCTCCTTCCGCGAGCGCGCCGGGTTCGTGATGCGCGCCCGCGCGCTCGTCCTCGAGGAGATGGACGAGGTGGCCGCGCTGGTCTCGCGCGAGTCGGGCAAGCCGGCGGCCGAGGCGCTGGCGATGGAGGTCGTCCCCGCGCTCGACCTCATGCAGTTCTTCGCGCGCAGGACCGAGCGGATGCTGCGGCCCGAGAAGATCGACATCGGCCTCTACCGCTTCATGGGCCGCTCGTCGCAGGTCGTCTACCGCCCGCTCGGCGTCGTCGGCATCATCTCGCCGTGGAACTTCCCGTGGGCCATCCCGGCCGGCGAGGTCGTCATGGCCCTGATGGCCGGCAACGCGGTCGTGCTCAAGCCGAGCGAGTTGACGCCCTTCGTCGCCCTCAGGCTGGCGGACTTCTTCAAACGCGCCGGCCTGCCCGCGGGCGTCCTCGAAGTCGTCACGGGCGACGGGCGGACGGGCGCCGCGCTGGTCGAGGCCGGCGTCGAGAAGATCATGTTCACGGGCAGCGTCGCCACGGGCCGGCGCGTGGCCGAGGCGGCGGCGCGCCGCCTTATTCCCGTCGTCCTCGAACTCGGCGGCAAAGACCCGATGATCGTCTTCGACGACGCCGACATGGAGTCGGCGACGAGCGCGGCCGTCTGGGGCGCGTTCGCCAACTCGGGGCAGGCGTGCGCCTCGGTCGAGCGCTGCTACGTCCACGAGCGCGTCGCCGAGGAGTTCACCTCGCGCGTCGTCGCGAAGGTCAGGGCGCTCAGGCAAGACCTCGGCGCGCGCGACGGCACGGACTTGGGCGCGATGTCGAGCGAGCGGCAACTGCGCACGGTCGAGGAGCACGTCCGCGACGCCGTCGCGCGCGGCGCGCGCGTGCTGGCGGGCGGCCGCCGCGCGCAGACCGCGGCCGGCAGCTTCCACGAGCCGACCGTGCTCGCCGGCGTAGACCACACGATGGCCGTCATGCGCGAGGAGACGTTCGGCCCCGTCCTGCCCTTGATGACCTTCAAGACCGAAGACGAGGCCGTCCGCCTCGCCAACGACAGCGACTTCGGCCTGACGGCGAGCGTCTGGACGCGCGACCTGCGGCGGGGCCGCCGCGTCGCCTCCCGCATCGAAGCCGGCACGGTGATGGTCAACGAGGTGCTCTACACCCACGGCATCGCGCAGACGCCGTGGGGCGGCGTCAAGCAGAGCGGCCTCGGCCGCACCCACGGCCGCCTCGGCCTTCTGGAACTCGTCGCGCCCCACCACATTCACGTCAACCGCCTCGCCCGCCTTCAGGACGTTTGGTGGTTCGGCTACACGCCCGGCGCGACGCAACTCTTCCGCTCCCTCGCCCGCCGCTTCGCCACCGGCTCGCTCCTCCAGACCCTCCTCCTCTCCCCCCAGATGCTCCGCCGCTACCGCGAGCGCAAGCGGACGCGGTGAAACAGAACCGCCCGCCGCCGCCCGCGGTTCCGTTCTTACCCATCGGGCCTACCGTCAAGGTTCCCGGTCGCCTCACGCTCTGACTCTTCCGGCGCGGAGCGCGTCACAAGTCTTTTCGGAGAAAGCGGAAGCCCGGCGGCGGGTGGGTCGCCTCAAGCATCGTCAACGTCAAGGTGATGATGCTTGAGGCGACCCACCCGCCGCCGGGCTTCCGTCTTAACTCGTAACTCGCCTACCGGGTCGTCCCGTTGACGATGTTGGAGTAGGCGGAGCTGCCGCCCGCGTTGAAGGCGCGGATGCGGTAGCGGTAGGTGGTGCGGCGCGCGAGGCCGGTGTTGTTGAAGGTGGTGGCGTTCGCGGCCGGCTGGGCGATCTGCGCGAAGTTGGTGCAGGTCGCGCCCGCGCAGCGTTCGAGCTGGAAGCCCGTTTCGTTGTTCGAGTTGTCATTCCACGCGAGGCCGACGGCGTTCTTCGCCGTGGAGGTGACGCGCAGGTTCGAGGGCGCGGCCGGCGCGGTCTGGCCCTGCGTGGTCGCCGAGGCGGTGTTCGAGGGGGCCGAGCTGCCGCCCGCGTTGAAGGCCGAGACGCGGTAGGTGTAGCTCGTGCTCGGCGCGAGGCCCGTGTCGCCGAACGAGGTCGCGCCCGCGCCCGTCTGCCCGACCTGCGCGAAGTTCGAGCAGCCGGCGCCGGCGCAGCGCTCGACGCGGAAGCCGTCCTCGTTGTTCGAGTTGTCGCCCCACGCGAGGCTGATGGTGGACGAGCCGGTGGCCGTCGCCGTGAGGCCCGAAGGCGCCGCCGGGGCCGGCGGCGGCGGGCCGCACCCGCCGACCTTGAACTTGCCGATGCGCGTGCGCCAGCCCGCGGCCGACGAGGCCGAGTAATACTCGGTCGTGTACCAGAAGGTGCAGTCGTCCACGGGGTCGACGTTAATCGAGCTGTAATCGCCCCAGCGGCCCGACGTGCTCGTCTGCGAGCCGGAGCCGTTAATCAGCACGGCCTCGCCCTGCGCCAAGCTGTTCGGCGGGTCGTTCGCCAGACGGCCCGCGTAGCGGATGCCGGGGAAGACCGTCGCGCTCGACACCGAGTAGCCGACCGCCAAGTCGCCCTGCCCGTTCATCGCCGCCGAACCCATCCAACGGTTGATGCCGTCGTTGGGCGCGAAGGTCGCCTGCTCGTTGACCGCCCAGTTACCCGCCCCCACGCGCCGGAACTCGTAATAGCGCACCCCGGCGCGGTGGGTCGCGGCCGTCGTGCCCGTCCCGACGTTGACCGAGTGGGTGACGACCAGCGACTCGTGCGTGCCGAAGTTGCGGTACTGGAGCCGGTTCATCAGCCGGTCTTGGATCGAGTCGAGGTAGTTCGAGGACGACGCCGGAGCCGGCTGCTCGATGTCGAGGCGGCCGTTGGGGCTGGTCGGGTTGAAGGCGGCGACGGGGACGAGGGCCGTCTGGGTGAAGGTGGAGTTGGCGGGCGTGGCGAAGTCGGCGTGGAAGGCCCAGAAGCGCATGGCGTCTGAGGGGTCTCCGAACTCGCCGGCCGTGAACTGCGCGAAGACGTTGGGGGCGCCGGGGAGCGGCGGGAGCGTGCCGTCCCAGTCGGAGGGGAGCATGCCGCCGTCGTTGGTGGCGAGGTCGAAGTAGATGAAGGAGGCCGAGGGGTCGCCGACCAGCATCTTCGCGCGGTCGAAGGCGAAGACGCCCGCGCCGGCGAAGAAGTTGGTGAACTGGTTGTCGGTCATGTAGTAGCCGTCGGGCCAGACGCCGAAGTGCGGGTAGTCGTTAAATTTAGTGTTCGGCATCTGGAAGGCGTAGGCGTGGTAAGCGCCGGTCGGGTCGCCGGTGGCCGAGATGGCGATACACTGGTGGTAGGGCTGGGTGGTGGTGAACTGGCTGATGAGCCAGCGGTCGGCCGCCTGATCGTAGAGGACGATGGGGTCGCCGTCGTCGGTCGTCCCGCAGGGCGCGCCGACGGCCGAGAAGAGCTGGCTCATCAGGAACGCGGGCGTGAGCGGCGTGCCCGTCTTGGTGTAGACGCGGACGAGCGTGTTGACGGACTGGACGTAGTGGTTGGGGCCGACATCGCCGACGGTGTCGGGCGGCAGCCAGCGCGAGCCGTGGACGGCGGCGTTGTCGTCGCTCGAAAGGCCGTCGAAGCTGGCCTCCGGGGCGGCGATGAGCGGCTCGGCGGTGATGGCGTTGGTCGGGAAGGAGTCCTGAATGGCGGCGTCTATGCCGTGCGTCGCGCCCTCGCGGTTCTGCTCTTTGGGCAAGCCCTGATTGGGCACGCGGCGGATCTGGCGCGGGGGCTTCTCGCCGCGAATCTCGTCGGTGACGACGGCGGCCCGGCGCGGCTCGAAGGTGCGCACGGCGGCGGTCTTCGCGTAGCCGACCGCGCGCGAGACCTGCGGCTTCGGCGACGCGGCCCCCGTCTGCGCCGCGGCCGGACGAGGGCGCGACGCGAGCAGGAGGGCCGAGGCGGCCAACACGGCGAGGCTCAAAAACAGAGTCAGGGAACGTTTGTTCATAAGCGGAATGGTCTCCTCTGGGCTGTGCCGATAAAAGTAAGGTGGGGGTGGGCTGAGCCGGGGAGCGCCCGCCGCCCGATGCGCGAAAGCGCTTCGCGCCACGTCTGCATGGACGATGCCCGCGCGCAAGAGTCGCGCCGTGCTTAATGAATAGAGGGCAAGCGAGAGCTGACTAACGACGCCGGGAGGGGTGTCACCGATTGCGTATGAAGCGCGCGAAGGATACAGACGACGGCGCGCGAAGTCAAAGTCTAAAGGCGCGGCCGAAGTCGGCGGCGGCGCCGGCGGCGGCCGGCTCTAACCTCGGCCGCCCGCGCGCTTTTGACTTCGCGCCCGCGCGCTTTTAGGATTTCGCTTTTGCGATTCGGGGCCGGGAGGCATCAAACGGGAGTGCTGGGTCGTTACATCAGGGCGCGGGAGCGGCGGCACGCGACGCGCGACACGAACCGCGTGGTGCGCCCGTTCGAGTGGGGCGCGGAGCACGTCGTCGCGCGCCCGAACGGCGACGACCCGCGCGCGGTGCTGGAGCGCGTGGCGCGCGAGGGCGTGCGCCGCAGCGACCTCTTCTACGCGCTCCCCGACATCGGGGACTTCAGGCTCGAAGGCGACCGCCTGACGTGGACGAGCGCGCAGCGCACGCCCGCGCCCGAGAACGACACGGCCCGCGCGCGCTTCTTCCCCGAGCGGC
>DATMVI010000384.1:0-2734 GCA_035563275.1 Pyrinomonadaceae bacterium | reverse complement strand
CCGCAGGGACGAGGGGCTGCGCTGGCTGCGCGCCTACGGCAGCAGGGACTTCATGCTGCGCGCCTGCTACGACCGCAGCGGGCGGGCCACAGACCTGCTCGGCTTCCTCTTTTCGGTGGGCGACCCGGTCTCGCCCGAGGAGGCGCGCCAAATCTACTACCGCGTGACGGGCGAGACCTTCAACACGCGCGTCCCGCCCAAGCGGCTCAAGGGGCGGTGGGAGCCGCAGGACACGCTCGACTTCGACCCGGATCAGGGCGGCGAGGTGATCGCCGGCAAGGTGAAGCACCTTTCGCTCGCCGGCTCGCGCCTCGACGGCTCGGCCGACGCCGACGCGGGCCTCGCCTACCTCGAATGGACGCTGGTCTTCAGGAACAACTCCGCGGCGCAGCAGGAGGCGCGCGCCGAGGTTCAACTGCCGCCCGGCGGCGTCGTCTCGCGCCTCACGCTCTGGGTCAACGGCGAGGAGCGCGAGGCCGCCTTCGCCGGCCGAGGTCAGACGCGGCAGGCTTACCAGCAGGTCGTCTCCCGCCGCCGCGACCCCGTGCTGGTGACGACCGCGGGGCGCGACCGCGTCCTCGTCCAATGCTTCCCCGTGCCGCCTTCGGGCGGCGAGATGAAAATCCGCCTCGGCGTCACGGCCCCGCTCGCGCTCGAAGACCGGGGCAGCGCCCTGCTCCGGCTGCCTCACTTCCTTGACCGCAACTTCCGCGTGCCCGACGACTTCTCCCACGCCGTCTGGGTCGAGGCGGGCAGCCCCCTGCGGGCGGAGGCCGGGGAGTTATCGAGCGAGCGGACGGGGGCCGGGGCCTACGCGCTGCGGGGCGAGTTGAAAGACGCGGACTTGTCGGGAACCGCTTCCGTCATCCGCGCTTCACGCTCGGCCGGGGTCGGGCAGGCATGGACGCGCGACACCCGGCGGGGCGGGGCGAGCTTGGTGCGCCAGTTCGTCAACGAAGAAGAGTCGGCCGCGCCTTCCGGCGTCGTGCTGGTCTTGGACACTTCGGGGCGCGTCGGGCGCTGGCTGCCCGAGGTGGCGGCCGCGTTGAGGACGCTGCCGCCCAACGTCAACGTGAGACTCCTGCCCGCGGGCGGCAACGGGATTTATGACGACGGCGGGGGCCGGCTCCGAACGGGCGCGCCCGCCGAGGTCGCCGCCCTGATCGAAAAGCTCGAAGCCGGCGGCGGGGCCGACAACGTCGCCGCGCTCGCGCGGGCGTGGGAGGCGGCGGCCGGAGAGTCGCGCGGCGCGGTCGTCTGGGTTCACGGCCCGCAGCCTTTGCTGCTCCGCCCCGTCGAGGAGTTGCGGCAGGCATGGGAGCGCCGCCCCGAAGCCGTGACGCTCTACTCGGTTCAGACCGAGGCCGGCCCCGACCGAGTCTCCGCGAAGCTCGACGGCGTCGGGATGGTCGAGCCGGTCGCGCGCGCGGGCCGGCTTCAGTCCGACCTCGAAAACCTTTTCGCGCGGCTCGCCGGGCGGCGGAAACAACTCCGCTTCGTCAGGGTGAGCGAGAGCGCGGGGCGCGCGACCGCCGCCGAAGGCAGGGAGACTTCGGCGCACCTCGCGCGGCTGTGGGCCAACGACGAGGTGGCGCGGCTGTTGGCCGACCGCGGTAAGAACAGGACGGAGGAGGCCGTCGCGCTGGCCGCGAGCTACCAACTGGTGACGCCCGTGAGCGGCGCGGTGGTGTTAGAGACCGCGGGGCAGTACAAGGCGGCGGGGCTTCAGCCGGTCGAGCCGGGGTCGGTGCCGACGATACCCGAGCCGGAGACCGTGCTGCTCCTCGCGGTGGCCGCCGCGCTGCTCACTTTCGCCTTCTTCCGGCGGCGGCCGGCGCGGGGGCTTTCGACGTGAAGCGACAACTCATCATCCTCGCGGCCCCGGCCGTCGCCTTCTGGCCGGTCTGGCGCTGGTACGCCGCGCGCGCCGGCGGCTCGGCCGACGAGGCGTGGGGGCTTCTGGCCTTCGCCTGCGCCGTCTATTTCTTTTGGAGGGGGAGGGCCGGGCGCGAAGCGGCGGGGCCGGGGTTGCTCTTCCCCGCGCTGCTCGTCCTTCTCTACGCGGCCTCGTACGCGCTGCTGCCGCCGCTCGCGCGCGGGGCGGTCGCCTTCACGGCGTTGGGCTGCGCGGCGAGCGTGCTGCGCTTCGGCCGACGTTTTCACGTGGGGACGCTGGGGCTTTTATACCTTTCGCTCCCGCTCATCCCCTCGCTGCAATTCTACGGCGGCTACCCGCTGCGCGCTTTCGTCGCCGGCACGGTCGCGCCGCTCCTGCGGCTCGGCGGCTACGCCGTGGTTCGGGAGGGGACTTGCCTCAACTGGGCGGGGCGGCTCATCTGGGTGGACGCGCCGTGCAGCGGCGTTCGCATGCTCTGGGTCGGGCTGTTCGTCGCCTGCGCCCTCGCGTGCCTCTACGAGCTGAGGCCGCTCAAAACTCTCGCGGCGCTGGCCGCGGCCTTCGTCGCCATCCTGCTCGGCAACGTCGTGCGCGCCGCGGCCCTCTTTTACGTCGAGGCCGGCGTGGTCGCCGCGCCGCCGTGGGCGCACGACTACGTGGGCGTCGTCTCGTTCGCGGCCGTCGCCGGCTCGATCATGTTGGCGGTGAGGCAACTCGGGAAGGTCAGCCGATGCGACATCAACTCGTCTACGCCGGGGCCTGCGTACTAGCCTGCCTCGCGCCGTGGCTCGCGGCCGCGCCGGCGGCCCCGGGCGGCGCGGCCGCCCCCTTCCCCGG
>DATMVI010000383.1:0-5225 GCA_035563275.1 Pyrinomonadaceae bacterium | reverse complement strand
AGGCGCGCGTCCTCCACTTCAACGGCGGCGGCCGCGCGAAGTACCCGGAGCTGCGCGGGCGCTTCGCGGCCGTGGCCGAGCCGCTCGCGGGCGCGGGCGGCGGCGACGGCTACGCGGCCTTCCTCGAAGCCCTGCGCGGGTGGGTGGGCACGCGGGGCCTCGGCGCGCTGGCGTGGTCTTTCTACGGCCTGACGGACGGGCGCTCGGCCCGCGTCGCCGACCCCTCGACGCTGCCTTTGCTCGCCCTGCTCCACTACCTCGTGCGCGCGCAGGGCTGCGTCCGCGTCCTCGAAACGGGGACGGCGCGCGGCGTCTCGGCCGCCTGCCTCGCCTCGGCCGTCGCGCACCGCGCGGGCGGGCGCGTCGTCACGCTCGACCCCTCGCCGCACGCGGACGCGCCGGAACTCTGGGCCGCGCTGCCCCCGGAGATGCGGGCGCGCATCGAGCACCGCGCCGCCGACTCGCTCGCGGGGATGGCGGCGGCCGTCGAGGCGGGCGAGCTTTACGAGGCCGCTCTGCTCGACACGCTCCACACGGAGGAGCACGTCTGGGCCGAGTTCCGGCTGGCGGCGCGGCTCGTCTGCCCCGGCGGGTTGATTCTGATTCACGACGCGACCTACGCGCACGGCACGGTCGAGGCGGCGCTCAAGCGGATCGAGCGGGCCGGCTACGGCGTGACGCGCCTGTGGGCGGCCGAGGGCGGGTCGCCGGAGGACGACCGGCTCGGCCTCGCCGTCGTCGAGAACCGCCGCCGCACGGAAGGCGCGGAGGCTTGATGAGGAAAGTCTGCGTCGGCATCCACGTCCACGCCGAGCCGTCGCGCCTGCGGGCGACGCTGGAGAGCGTGCGCGCGCGCACGCCGGGCGGGGTCGGGCTGCTGCTGCTGCCCGACGGGCCGGACGCCGAGACGGCCGAGGCGCTGGCCTCGATGCCGGGCGTCGAGCAGTCGGGCACGGACGCGGGGCGCGGGGCGGCCGCCTGCTTCAACCGGCTCGCGTCCGCCTCGCCGGCCGACGTGCTGGTGCTCGTCGAAAGCGGCGCGGTGGTCGGCCCCGGCTGGCTCGACTATCTGCTCGCGGCGCTCGACGCCGACGCGAGCCACGGGCTGGCCGGGCCTTCGACCAACAACGCTTGGAACGAGCAGGGCGCGTTCCCGCGCGCGGGCGGGACTGTCGAAGAGGTCGGGCGCGCGGCGCGCGAGGCGGCGCGTCGCTTCGCGGGCGAGGTGCGTGCGCTCGCCCCGCTCCACAGCCTCGCCGACTTCTGCTACGCCGTGCGGCGCGAGGTGGTCGAGGCCGTGGGCGCGGCCGACGAGGCTTACGGCGCGGGGCCCTGCTGGGAGATGGACTACAACGCGCGGGCCGCGCGCGCCGGCTTCAAAGGCGTCTGGGCCTGCTCGGCTTACGTCTGGCGCGCGCCCTTCACGGCGCGGCGGCGCGAAGAGGAGCGCCGCCTGTTTGAAATCAACAAGCGGCGTTATCAGGATAAGTTCTGCGGCGCGCGCCTCCGCGGCGAGAAGACGGATTACCGCCGGCACTGCCGCGGCGACGCCTGCCCGAACTTCGCCCCGCCCGAGTCAATCCGAATCCACCTGCCCCTGCGCGCTCGCGGGCCGAAGGCGCCGACCCCCGCGCCGCCGGAGCTTCGCCGCGCCGCGCACGCCGCGCCGCCCGCGCCGCACGCCGTTCCGGACGCAGCGCGCACGCCGCCCGCCCCGGCGCACGTGCCGCGCGCCGCCGCTTCCGACGTGCCCGACGCAGCGCACGCGCTTTCCCCCGGAGCGCACGCCCCGCTCCCCGAAGCGCGGCCGGCGCTCGCCAACGCGCCGCGCGTTAACGCGGGCGTGCCGCTCGTGACCTGCATCATGCCGACCGGCGACCGCCGCGCCTTCGTGCCGCAGGCCGTCCGCTGCTTTCTCGCTCAGGATTACCCCGACGCCGAGCTGCTCGTGCTCGACGACGGGGCCGACGCGGTCGCCGACCTGCTCCCGGCCGACGCCCGCGTCCGCTACGTGCGGCTGGCGGAGAAGCTGAGCGTCGGCGCCAAGCGCAACCTCGCCTGCGAGCAGGCGCGCGGCTCCTTGATCGTCCACTGGGACGACGACGACTGGTACCCGCCGTGGCGCGTGCGCGTTCAAGTCCGGGCGCTCACCGAGGGCGGGGCCGACCTGTGCGGCACGAGCCAGCTCTTTTACTACGAGGCGGCCTCCGGGCGCGCGTGGCGCTACGCCTACGCCGGCTCGCGCGGCGCGTGGGTCGCCGGCAACACGCTCGCCTACCGCCGCGACTTCTGGCGGCGTCACCGCTTCCCGGACGTGCGCGTGGGCGAGGACACGCGCTTCGTGTGGGGCGCGGCCGGCGCGAAAGTCAGCGACCTCGCAGACCCTTCGCTCTGCGTGGCGACCGTCCACGCCGCCAACACCAGCCCGAAGAACACCGGCGGCGGCTTCTGGCACGAACTCCCGCCCGAGGAGGTGCGCCGCCTCGTCGGCGACGACTTCCACCTCTACCGCACCGCCTCGCTGGCGGCCGCGGGCGCGGACGACTGGCCGCTCGTCTCCTGCATCATGCCGACCTACGACCGGCGCGCTTACGTCCCGCTCGCCCTCGAACACTTCCGCCGGCAGGACTACCCGCGCAAGGAGCTGATCGTCGTGGACGACGGCGCGGACGCCGTGGGCGACCTCTGCGAGGGGCGCGCGGGCGTGCGCTACGTGCGGCTCGCGATGCACACCTCCATCGGCGGCAAGCGCAACCTCGCCTGCCGGCAGGCCCGCGGTCAGGTCATCGCCCACTGGGACGACGACGATTGGTACGCGCCCGACCGCCTGCGCTATCAGGTCGCGCCCATCCTCGCGGGCGAGGCCGACCTGACGGGCCTCGTCAACAACTGCGTGCTGGAGTTGCCCGGCGGCGACTTCTGGACGACGACGCCCGACCTGCACCCGCGCATGTTCGTCGGCGACGTGCACGGCGGCACGCTCGTCTTCCGCGCGTCGCTGCTGGAGACGGGCATCCGCTACCCCGAAACGAGTCTGGCCGAGGACGCGGCGCTCATCCGGCAGGCCGTCGCCCGCCGCGGCCGCCTGCTGCGCCTCTCGAACCCCGGCCTTTTCGTCTACGTCCGCCACGGCGCGAACGCGTGGCGCGAGTACGCGCCCGGCCGCTTCATAGACCCCGACGGCTGGCGGCGCATCCCGCAGCCCGCGACCTTCCCCGCCGCCTCGCTCGCCGCCTACCGGACCGCGTCGCGGAAACGATGAGCTGAAAGCCGGGTCGCCGGTCGCCGGCCGTCAGTTTTCGGCGAAGGCGGAGAACTAGCGGCCGGCGACCGAGAAACGATGATTAATTCATCGTTGCCCCGTTCCGCGTTCAACGTTTCTGTGGTAAATAAGTGGCATGGCTGACAACCCGACCGCGCGCCGTGGCCCCCGGTGGCTGCGCCCTTCGCTCGACTGGCTGCTGGTCTTCGTGCCCGTGGCCGCCGCCCTGAGGTTCGTGCCCGGCCTCGACAACCCGACGGCGCTCTTCATCGTCTCGTGCCTCGCCATCATCCCCCTCGCCGGCTGGATGGGGCGGGCCACCGAGCACCTCGCCGAGCACTTGGGGCAGGGCGTCGGCGGGCTCCTCAACGCCACCTTCGGCAACGCCGCCGAGCTCATCATCGCGCTCTTCGCCCTCTCGAAGGGGCTGACCGGCGTCGTCAAGGCTTCGATCACCGGCTCGATCATCGGCAACATCCTGCTCGTGCTCGGCCTCGCGCTGCTCGGCGGCGGGCTGAAGTGGCAGAAGCAGGAGTTCAACCGCACGGCCGCGGGCGTCTCGGCCACGGCGCTGACGCTGGCCGCCATCGCGCTCATCATCCCGACCGTCTTCCATCAGGTGGCCGACGACGTGCCGGTCGCCGCCGGCGGCTGGACGCCGGAGAAGGAGCAGGGCCTCTCGCTCGCCATCGCCATCGTGCTCTTCCTGACCTACGCGCTGACGCTCGTCTTCACGCTCGTCACGCACCGGAGCCTCTTCGGCGGCCACGACGCGCCGCACGACGTGGCCGGCGAGGCCGGGGCCGAGCGGACGCGGATGGAGGCCGAGGAGGGCGCGCACGCGCCGTGGTCGGTGGGCAAAGCCGTCGGCGTGCTGCTCGGCGCGACGGCCTTCGTGGCGCTCATCTCGGAGTTTCTGGTCGGGGCCATCGAGGGGGCGCGCGAGTCCCTGGGGCTGACCGAGGTCTTCGTCGGCGTCATCGTCGTCGCCATCGTCGGCAACGCGGCCGAGCACTCGTCGGCCATCCTGATGGCGCTGCGGAACAAGATGGACATCGCCATCGGCATCGCCGTCGGGTCGAGCCTCCAGATCGCGCTCTTCGTCGCGCCGCTGCTCCTCTTCGCCTCCTACCTCTTCGGCACGCCGATGGACCTTGAGTTCACCGTGCCGGAGGTGATCGCGGTCGTCGGCTCGATCATCATCGTCGAGCAGATCAGCGGCGACGGCGAGAGCAACTGGGCAGAGGGGCTGCAACTGCTCTCGGTATACGCCATCCTCGCCATCCTTTTCTACTTCCTCCCCGACACGCACGTGCCCGGCGCGGCCGCGCCGCACGCGACGACGCCGGCCCACTAACCGACAGGGCCGGGCGCCGGAGACCGTCTCCCCGGCGCCCGGCCCGGAGCCCCGGCCGACACGATGTTAAAGGTCATCTTCGCGCTGCTCCTGCTGCCCTTCGCCGACGCCGGCCCCGCGCGCTGGGAGCCGCAGCGGAGCGGCGCGTCCGTCCGCCTGCGCGGCGTCAGCGCCGTCAGCGCGCGCGTGGCTTGGGCGAGCGGCGACAAAGGGACTTTCGCGCGCACGACCGACGGCGGGCGGACGTGGCGGGCGGGCGTCGTGCCCGGCGCCGAAGAGTTGGACTTCCGCGACGTGGACGCCTTCGACGCCGAGACCGCCTACCTGCTCTCGATAGGCGAGGGCGCGCGCTCGCGCATCTACAAGACGACCGACGGCGGCCGGACGTGGGCGCTCCAGTTCCGGAGCGCGCGCCCCGCGGCCTTCTTCGACGCGATGGCCTTCTGGGATCGAGACCACGGGCTGGCCGTCAGCGACCCCGTCGAGGGGCGCTTCCTCGTCATCACGACCTCGGACGGCGGCCGGACGTGGCGCGAGTCGCCGGCCGGAGGGATGCCTGCCGCGCTCGAAGGCGAGGGCGGGTTCGCCGCGAGCGGCACCTGCGTC
>DATMVI010000382.1:0-2174 GCA_035563275.1 Pyrinomonadaceae bacterium | reverse complement strand
CCGCCCTCGCCCGAGCCGACGCCGCCGCCGCTACCCGTGCCGATGCCGCCGCCCGTGCCCGGCCCCGCCGAGATGGTCGTCGAGGTGGACTTCGGGTCGCCGTAAGGGATGTCGCGCAGGTCGGGCTTGGCGAGCATCGGGTCGAGGTCGATGGTCACCGGGGTCGGGAGCTTCGGGTTCTTGATGGCCGGCGGGTGCGGGTTCGGCGGAAGGATGACGGGCGCGAGTTGCGCCGTCGGCAGCTTGCCGTAGGAGGCGGGCAACTGCTCCTGACGGCCGCCGCCGCCGCCGCCCTGCGGCTTCTCGTACTTCGGCTTCGAGCCGCCGCCCTTGCCCTCGTTCATCCCGGCCGGCCCCTTCTCCGGCTCCGGCTGCTCCTTCGGAATCTCGGTGTCGAGCATCTCGACCAGTTCGAGCTCCTCGTTGACGGCCGCCCGCTCCTTCGCGCTCGCCATCCGCAGCCGTTCGAGCGCGATGACGCCCGCGACGACGGCGAAGACGAGGACGAAGGCCGACGAGACGGCCAGCGCCACGTTGCGCTGCGAGAGGAACTTCCAGCCGGCGCGCGAGTAGCCGACCGCGGCGCGCTGCGTGAACTGCCCGGGGTGGCTTTTGAACTCTTTCCAGTTCAGCTCGTTGTCGTGGGCGACCTCGCGCAGCTCCTTCGTCAGGCGGCGCGTCAGGCCCTCGTCTTCGAGGATCGTCAGGTGGTACTCCTCGCGCCCGCCGACGGCCTGCGCCACCACCGTCTCATCTTCCGCCTCGAAGCCTCCCGGCGCGGCCGCCACCGTCACGGACTCGTCCGCCAGTTGCGCGGCGACCGGCGATTCCGCGACGTGGCCGTTCAAAGGAGTCCCGTCAACTGGACAAAAACCGAACTTATCGGCGAACTCCTCCAGACACGTTGGACAACGTTTCATCTCTCTTACAACCTCGCTGCTCATTTGCACGGGAACCGAAGGCCCACTGTCACGCTGAAGATTAAAGACTTTCCGGCCTCTTTCGCAAGGGTGCCGGACGGATTATAGCAAACCTCGCGGGTAGTTGCGCGGTGTGGCCGCGCGCGCCGAGGACACCCTTGGCCGGCAATTTGATGCCGTGAATCCGAAAACGGTGCGCCGGACGCGCGCGACAGTTTTCCCCGGAATCAACGACTTACGGCGCGCCCCCCCGGTTTGACGCGCCGCCGGCCCAACTTTACACTAACCGCTGTCAACCGCACCCGCCGTTGCCGGCGTCAAACGTCCGGACGCCCGCGCGAGCCCGAGGCGGAATTAAGGCCCCCGGCCCGCCGCCGAACGACATCGACAACCGCCGTAAAGCCATGATGATTTCAAGCACCCTCCGGCCCGCCCCGCGCTTCGCGGCCGCCGGCCTCGCCCTCGCCCTGCTCCTTGCCCTCGCCCCCGCGGCCGCGGCGCAGGGCGCGCCCGAGCCGCGGCGCGACCAGCTCCTCAACGGCCTCCGCATCGTGAGCCTCGCGCGCCCCGGCGACCCGCAGCTCCTTCTGAGGCTGCGCGTCCACAGCGGCGCGGCCTTCGACCTCGCGGGCAAGGAGGGCTTGATGGCCCTGCTCGCCGACGCGCTCTTCGACGAGCAGACGCGCGGCTACGTGCGCGAAGAGCTGGGCGGGCGGCTGGAGGTCGTGACCGGCTACGACGCCGTCGACGTGACGCTCGCGGGCCGCGCGCAGGACTTCGACCGCCTGCTCGAACTCGTGCGCAACGCCGTCACCAACTTGAGGTTCACGCCCGAGTCGGTGGCCGCCCTGCGCGAGTCGCGCCGCAAGGCTCTGGCCGGGGCCGAGACGACGGCCGCGGTCGCCGACCGCGCCGCCGCCGCGCGCCTCTTCAACGTCCACCCTTACGGGCGCGTGCCGGGCGGCACGCCCGAGTCCGTGGCCCGCGTCGAGCGCGCCGACCTGATGCTCGTTCAGGAGCGGTTCCTGAACCCGAACAACGCGACGCTCGTCGTCGTCGGCGACGTGCAGCACGCGCGTCTGATGCGCGCCCTCCGGCAGTCGCTCGGCGGCTGGCGCAAGAGCGACCGCGTCGTCCCCGAAACCTTCCGCCGGCCCGAGCCGCCCGACGCGCGCGCGCTCGTCGTCAACCGCCCCGAAGCCTCAGGCTTCGAGGCGCGCTTCGCCGTCCGCGGACTGGCGCGGGCCGACCGCG
>DATMVI010000381.1:0-4106 GCA_035563275.1 Pyrinomonadaceae bacterium | reverse complement strand
TCGGAGCCCGCGCCCGCACGCGAACCGAGGCTTGAACCCGAGACCGCCACGGCGGACGCGCCCCCGGAGCGGGCCGCGCGGAGGCCGGCGGCCCTGACCATCGAGCCGCGAATCAGCCGGCACGTCCCGCACCGCGCGGCGGCGCGCGACGACGCGCGGGCCCCGGCGCAGGCCGCGCCGACTGTCAACGTCACCATCGGCCGCGTCGAGGTGCGCGCCGTCCCGGCGCCGCCCGCCCCGGCGGCCCGGCGTGCCGCCTCGCCCCCCCACATGAGTCTCGAAGAGTACCTGCGGAGGCGTGCGGGCGGAGGTGCGGGATGAGTAACGCGCTCGCCATCGCCGCGGTCACGACCACGCTGCGCAGCCTGCTCGACCGCGCGCTCGACGCGCCCGGCGTCGAGGTGACGACGCTGCCGCCGGACAAGGCGCGCACGGGCGCCGGCGATCAGGTCAACCTCTTCCTCTACCAGATGAGCGTCGACGCGGCCCTGCGCAACGCGCCGGCGCCGCGACAGAGCAAGCCGGGCGAGACGGCCGAGCCGCCACTCGCCCTCAACCTCTTCTACCTCGTCACCGCCTACGGGGCTAACGACAACGACGCCCTCGGCCACCGCCTGCTCGGGCAGGCCATGAGCGCGCTTCACGACCACCCGCTGCTCGACCGCGACCAGATTCGCGACGCGACGTTCGACGAACTGCCCGACAGCGACCTCCACACGCAGGTCGAGCGCGTGCGCATTACGTGGCAGCCGCTCGGGCTTGAGGACTTGTCGAAGCTCTGGACGACTTTCCAGACGCAGTTCAGAATCTCCGCCGCCTACCAAGTCTCGGCCGTGTTAATCGAGAGCACGCGCGCGGCGAGGACGCCGCTGCCGGTGCTGGGGCGCGCCTCGCCGGGCGACGCCGGCCCCTCCGCCACCGGCAACGTCGCGTCCCCTTTCCCCGCCATCCACTCCGTCGCCGCGCCCGACCCGCTGCTCGGCGCGCTGCCCGGCCAGACGCTGAGCGTCGGCGGCGTCAACCTCGCGGGCACGAGCGTCGCCGTCCGCATCAGGCATTCGCTGTTCGACGAAGACCTCATACTGCCGCCGCTCCCCGGCGGCACGGCGGCCGAGGCGCGCTTTGTTCTACCGGCCGGCCCGATCATGCTCCCCTTCGCCCCCCCGCGCCCGCCGGCGCCCCTCCCGGCAGGTTTCTACACGGTCGCGCTGGAGGTGGTCGCGGACGACCCGGAGCACCCCGGCGTGGCTTTCACCCGCACGACCAATCGTCTGGCCTTCCCGCTCGCGCCCGACATCGTCGCGCTCCCGGCGTCGGCCGGGCGCGACCCCGAAGGCCGCGCCTCGCTCACGCTGACCGTCGCGCCGCCGGCGCAGCCCGAGCAGGTCGTCTCGCTGCTGCTCGACCACCGCCAAGTCCCCGCGCAGCCGCGCGCGGCGCTGACCGACACGCTGACCTTCGAGTTCACCAACCCGACGCCCGCGCAGGCGCCCGCGCCGGTCGATTATTTCGTGCGCGTGCGCGTGGACGGCATCGACAGCGCGCTGATCGACAGGGCGGGGAGCGAGCCCGTCTTCCGTAACGACCGGAGGGTGACGATCACATGACCGACCACGCCGAGTGGCAGCACGCCAACGAAAGGTTCCTCTCGGCGGCGCTCGCTTGGCTGCGGCTGCGCTTGGAGCGCGCCGCGGCCCAAGCCCCCTCGCCGCCGGGCGAGACGGACGCGGCGTTGCCCCCCTCCGACGAGACGCCGCGGCGGCGATTCTTCCGCCGACGCGCCGAGGCGGCGGCCGAGAAGCCGAGGGCGCCGCTGCTGCTGCTGCCGGCCTCAGTCCCCGACGCGCAGGTCGAGGAGGCCGAGGCCGCCATGAACGACGCGCTCGGGTCGAGCCCGCCCCCCGCGCTCGCGCTGCTCGCGCAGCGCTTCGGCCTCTCCGCCTTCGAGCGCCACGTGCTCCTGCTCTGCGCCGCGACCGAATTGGACACGAGCGTCGGCCCCCTGTGCGAGATGGCGAAGGGCGGGTGGGGGTCGCCGCACCCGACCTTCGCGCTCGCGCTGACGCTCTTCGACGACCCAGCGTGGGACGTGCTCTCGCCCGAACGCCCCCTGCGTTACTGGCGCATGATCGAGATTACGCAGCAGGGCGCGACGCCGCTCACGACCAGCCCGCTCTCGGCCGACGAGTGGGTCGTCAACTACATCAAAGGGCTCAACTACATCGACGACCGGCTGTCGCCGCTGCTCATCCCGCTTGAGGCGCCGGCGGCCGGGGCCGAACTCCCGCCCTCGCAGCGCGAGCAGGTCGAGGCCGTCGTCCGCGCCGTTTTGGCCGCCACCCCGAGCGAGCGGCTGCCCGTCGTCCAGTTGCTCGGCCCCGACGCGCCGAGCAAACGCCTCGTCGCATGGCACGCCGCCGCCGCGCTCAACCTCAACCTCTACCGCATGCCCGTCCGCCTGCTCCCGCCGCAGGCCGCCGAGTTGGAGACGCTCGCGCGCCTCTGGCAAAGGCAGAGTCTGCTGCTCCCCGTCAGCTTGTACCTCGACGCGCATGAGAGCGCGGGCGCCCCGACGGCCGAGGGGCAGGAGGCGCCGGCGCTGCCGCCGCTCAACCGCTTCCTCACGCGCAGCGACGGCGTCTTCTTCCTCGACACGCGCGACGTGTGGCCGCGGCTCGACCGCGCGAGCCTCCTGCTCGACGTTAACAAGCCGACGCCGGCCGAGCAGCAGGCGGCTTGGGCCGACGCGCTCGGCGGCGAGGCGGGCGAGGAGCCCGCGCGCCTCGCCGGGCAGTTCAACCTGAGTCTGGCCGAAATCCGCCGCGTCGCCTCGGAGGCGGCCGTGGCGGGCGCCGGGCCGCCGGCCGGCCTCGGCGAAAGACTCTGGCGAGCCTGCCTGCGCGCCACCCGGCCCCGCCTCGACGCGCTCGCCCAGCGCCTCGACCCCGTGGCGACGTGGGACGACATCGTGCTGCCCGACGCCGAGGTCGGGCTGCTCAGGCAGATCGCCGACCACATCCGGCAGCGCTCGACCGTCTACGACGACTGGGGTTTCCGCCGGAAGATGAACCGCGGGCTCGGCATCAGCGCGCTCTTCGCGGGCCAGAGCGGGACGGGGAAGACGATGGCCGCCGAGGTGATCGCCAACGAGTTGCGCCTCAACCTCTACCGCATCGACCTCTCGGCCGTCATCAGCAAGTACATCGGCGAGACGGAGAAGAACCTGCGGCGGCTCTTCGACGCGGCCGAGGACGGCGGCACGATCCTCTTCTTCGACGAGGCCGACGCCATCTTCGGCAAGCGCTCGGAGGTCAAGGACAGCCACGACCGCTACGCCAACATCGAGATCAACTACCTCCTTCAGCGGATGGAGGCTTACGGCGGCCTCGCCGTCCTCGCCACCAACATGAAGAGCGCGCTCGACACGGCCTTCATGCGGCGGCTGCGCTTCGTCGTCAACTTCCCCGTGCCGGCGGAGGCCGAGCGCAGGCTCATGTGGGAGAAGGTCTTCCCACCGGAAGTCCCGACCGCCGGGCTCGACTGCGACCGGCTCGCGCGGCTCAACCTGACGGGCGGGCACATCCACAACGTCGCCCTCAACGCGGCCTTCCTCGCGGCGCGCGCGGGCCTCCCCGTGACGATGCCGGTCGTGCTCGACGCCGCGCGCACCGAGTTCCGCAAGCTCGACCGCCCGATTAACGAGGCCGACTTCCGCTGGCAGGAGCCGGCCGGGGCCCGCGTCGCATGAACATCAACCTCAACATCGAGCGGCTCGTCCTCGAAGGCGTCGGCGTCGCCCCCGGCGACGAGGCGATCCTGCGCGCGGCGGCCGAGGCGGAGTTGTCGCGCCTGCTCACGTCCGGCGGCCTGCCGCCGGCCCTGTCGGCGGGCGGGGACGCGGCGCGCGTTCCCGGCGGCGAGGTTCGTCTCGCGGAAGGCGGCGAGGCCCGGCAGCTCGGCGTGCAGGTGGCGCGCGCCGTCTATGAGGGGGTCAGACGATGAAGCAACAGCAGCAGACCAACGCGGGCGGCCCCGACGCCGCGCGCCCGGACTCGGCGACCAGCCGCCTCCTCCAACGCAAGTGCGAATGCGGCAACCACACGGGC
>DATMVI010000380.1:0-6439 GCA_035563275.1 Pyrinomonadaceae bacterium | reverse complement strand
CGGCGCGCGCGACGTGCTGCGCGGAGGGGCCGGGGCCTCCCGCCCGCTCGGGATCGAACTCGGACAAGGTTCTACTTAGGCGGGCGCGCGAGCCCGACGGCGGAGAGCGCGCGCCGCGCGAGCCACAGGGGGCCGACGATGAGATAGACGGGGTTGCGGAAGAAGGCCGGGCTGTTGCCCTCGATGGCGTGCCCGAGGAACTGCAACGCCCAGCCCGCGACGAAGAGCGCCAGCGCCCAGCGCCAGTCGAAGAAGAAGAGCGGCAGGCTGACGACGATCATCGGGATGCCGATGGCGTGCGTCAGGCGGTTCAGCGGGTGCCGGTGCTTCGCCTTGTAATTCTCCATGAAAGATGTCGGCATAACACCTCCCGAAGCCGTGAATCGTCAATCGTCAATCGTGAATGGAAGTCGCGCGGCGGCCGAGCCTGAATAGTAAACCTCAACGGCGGCGGGCGACAAGCTCTTACGATTCACGATCCACGACCCGCGGCTTCCCGGCGTCCCACACGTCGATGAAGATTTCCATCGTGCCGCCGCAGACCATGCCCTCTTCGCTGGCCTCGTCGGCGGTGAGGCTGAAGCGGTGGAGGGCGGGGCGGCCCGTGCGTAGGGCCTCGCGGGCCTCGGCCCAGACCTCGGCCTCGACGCAGCCGCCGCCGACCGTGCCCGCCGTCGCGCCTCGCTCGAAGAAGAGCATCTTCGCGCCGCGCCGCTGCGGCGTCGAGCCGCGCGTGTGCGCCACCGTGGCGACCGCCACGCGCTCGCCGCGCTCCGCGGCCTCCTCGATCATGCGGTACAACTCAAGCTGGGAAAGCATAAGAAGAAGTAGTCAGTAGTCAGTAGTCAGTAGTCAGTAGAAAGACATTCGCCATCGAACTGTCAGGGTGTCTGTGTCAGCCGTCGCGGCGCGGAAGCGCTACTGACTACTGACTACTGACTACTGACTACTTGTCTTTACTCCGGCGGCTCGGCCGGGGTGGGCGTCGGCTCGGGCGTGGGGGCGGTGGTGGTGGTGGCCTCGGGCGTCGCGCCGGTGGTGGCTTGCAGTTGGTCGTTGCCTTCGACGCGCTGGCGCAGGCGCTCGACCTCGGTCTCGGCGGTGGCGACCGCCGCTTCGAGCCGCGAGCGGCTGTTGGTGAGCATTTCGAGCTGGCGGCGCACGCGCTCGCGCTCGCGCTCAAGGCTGCGCTGGAGCGAGTCGCGGACGGAGCCGGGGTTGGTCGTGCCGATGACGGCCGAGCGGCGCGAGAGGGCGCCGGGCTCCAACTCGTCCTCGATCTGCGCGAGCCGCTCCTGATAGGCGAACTCCTTGTCGGTCACGTCGCGCAGTTGCGCGCGCAGGGTCTCGGCGCGCTGCTCGGCGCGCGTCAGGCGTTCGAGGTCGAAGAGCGCGCGCTGGTCGGACTTGATCGAGGTCAACTCGTTCGAGAGCCGCTCGACCTGATTCGAGAGGCGCTCGACGGTGCCTTGCAGCGGGTCGTCCTCGGCCGGCGTCTCGGCCGGGGCGGGGCGGCGCGTGCGCCCGGGCGCGGCGCGTCGCGTCGCCCCTTCCTGCCCCTCGTCGGCCGTGCTGACGAGCGCCGGCTCGGAGGCGTCGGGCGTCGGCGTCGGCGCGGGGCGCACGGGGCTCGTCGCGCGGCGCGATGGCCGCCGCCGCTGCTGCGAACGCACCTCGGCCAGACTCAACCCCGCCAGCACGAGCGCGACCAGCACCGCGCCCAAACGTCGAACCGACCTTGACTGCATCTCGAACCTCCCGGAGCCGTGAACCGTGAATCGTAAAAGCAGCTATCAGCTATCAACCGCCGGCCGTCACCCGGCGGTTTAACTTTACCGGCGCCCGACGACCGATAAATGACAACCCCTCCCCACGGCCTTTACCTCTACACGCCGCGCGGGGCGGTTTGTTCCCGCTCACGCCGACTGAATCTTGAAGCTGATGTCAACGGCGCGCGCCGAGTGCGTGAGCGCGCCGACGCTGATTAAGTCCACGCCGGCCTCGGCGTAGGCGCGGGCGTTTTCCAGAGTGATGCCGCCCGAAGATTCGAGCAGCGCCTGCGGCGCGAGCGAGCGCGCCAGCTCGACGAGGCGGCGCGTCTCGTCGGGCGTGCGGTTGTCTAACAGCAGGATGTCGGCGCCGGCGCGGATCGCCTCGCGCAGCTCGGCCTCGGTCGTCACCTCGACCTCGACCTTGTGCAGATGCCCGACCGACTTGCGCGCGCGCTCGACCGCCGTGCCGATGCCGCCCGCGAGCGCGATGTGGTTGTCCTTGATGAGCACGCCGTCGTCGAGGCCGTAGCGGTGGTTGCGGCCGCCGCCGGCCATCACCGCGTACTTCTCCAGCATCCGCAGCCCCGGCGTCGTCTTGCGCGTGTCCACGATCTGCGCCTGCGTGCCCTCGACGGCGTTGACGAACTGCCGCGTCAGGGTCGCGATGCCCGAAAGCCTTTGCAGCAGGTTGAGCGCGACGCGCTCGCCGCCGAGGAGCACGTCGGCGAAGCCGGTGGTGCGGGCGATGACCTTGCCGGCCTCGACCTCGTCGCCGTCCGAGACGAAGGCTTCGAGCTGCTGCTGCGAGTCGAGCGTCGAGAAGACGGCCTCGGCGGCTTCGAGGCCGGCGACGACCATCGGCTCCTTCGCGAGGAAGCGCCCCTTCGCGTTCTGGCTGCGCTTGACGACCGACTGCGTCGTGATGTCGCCGCGCCCCAAGTCTTCTTGCAGGAAGCTGCCGATCTGCGAGAACAGCGCCCCCTCGTCCATCCAGTTCATTCGCCGAGCGCCTCCAGCATCTGCCCTAGGGCGTTGGTTCGTTGCCGCACGTCGGCGAGCCGTTGCCGCAGCTCCTCGACTTTTTCCGCGGGCGCGCGCTCGACGAACTGCGGGTTCGCGAGCTGCCCTTCGAGCTTCTGCCGCTCCCGCTCCAGCTTCTCCTGCTCGCGCCCGACGCGCGCGCGCTCCTGCGCGAAATCAATCAAACCTTCGAGCGGCACGCCCGCCGTCCTACCGCCGGAGAGCACGGCGACGGCGACCGCGCGCGGCCACTCCTCCCTGACCTTCTCCCAAATGTTCTCAACACCCGCGAGGCGTTGCACCTGTTTCTTAACCTCGGAAACCATTACCTGCCCGTCGCCGGTTTCCAGCAACAGGTCAACCTTCTGACTCGGTTTAATCATCACCTCGGTGCGGATGTTGCGCACGCGCGAGATGAGTTCGATGTGCGCCTGCATTTCGGCCTCGGCCTGCTCGTCTATCAGAGCCTCGTCCGGCCGGGGGTACTCGGCGAGCATGACCGTCGGCGTCACGTCCGCGCCGCGGTAGGCCGGGTGCAGCGAGTCCGCGCCGACGCCGGGCAAGCGCTGCCAAAGCTCCTCGGTGATGAAGGGCATGAACGGGTGCAGGAGCCTGAGGGCCTGTTCGAGCACGGTGAAGACGCGGCTGCGCGCGGCGTCGCGCGCCGGGCCCGCCTCGGCCGCCGTCACCTCGGCTTTCGAGAGCTCGATGTACCAGTCGCAGAAGTCGTCCCAGAAGAAGTGATAGAGCGCGTAGACGGCCTCGTGGAACTGGTAGGTCTCGACGGCACGGCCCACGTCGCGCGCCGTCCGGTGCAGGCGCGAGACGATCCAGCGGTCGTGCAGCGCCCAGCCCGCGCGGTCGCCCGCGAAGCCTTCGCCGACCCGCGCGCCCTCGGAGTTCATCAGGCAGAAGCGGGCGGCGTTCCAGATTTTGTTGGCGAAGTTGCGGTAACTCTCGACGCGCTCGTCGCGCCACGGGAAGTCTATGCCGGTGGCGGAGGCGGCGAGCGTGATGCGCGTGGCGTCCACGCCGTACTTCTCGAACACGTCCATCGGGTCGATGACGTTGTTCTTCATCTTCGACATCTTCTGGCCGTGCTTGTCGAGGATGATGCCGGTGATGAGCACGTCGCGGAACGGGAGCGGGCCGACGAACTTCGTCCCCGTCATCACCATCCGCGAGACCCACAGGAAGATGATGTCGCGCGCGGTCGTGAGCACGTCGGTCGGGTAGAAGGTCTTGAGGTCGGGCGCGTCCTCGTCGGGCCAGCCGAGAGTCGAGATGGGCCACAGCGCCGACGAGAACCAAGTGTCGAGCACGTCCGGGTCTTGCGTCAGTTCGTCCGTGCCGGCCCGCGCGCGCGCCTCCTCCTCGGCGCGCGCCACGTAGACGTTGCCCGCGGCGTCGTACCACGCGGGGATGCGGTGGCCCCACCAGAGCTGGCGCGAGAGCGTCCAGTCGTGCAGGTTCTCAAGCCAGTCGGTGTAGACCTTCTCCCACGGCACCTGCGGGTGGAAGCGCGGCTCGTGCCTCTCCCTGATGAACTCCAGCCCCCGCTCGGCCATCTCCCGCTGCTTGAGGAACCATTGCAGGGAGATGAGGGGCTCGATGACCGTGCGGCAGCGGTCGCAGCGCGAGAGCGCGCCCTCGTAGTCGGCCACCTTCTCCAGCAGGCCCAACTCCTCGAACCTCGCCACCACCCTCTCGCGCGCCTCGTAGCGGTCGAGCCCGGCGAACTCCGCGCCGGCCTCCCCGGTCATGCGCGCGTGCTGGTCTATGACGACGACGAAGGGCAGCCGGTGGCGCTCGCCCATCTCGTAGTCGGCCGGGTCGTGCGCCGGCGTGACTTTGACCGCGCCGGTGCCGAAGGCCGGGTCAACCGCCTCGTCGGCGATGACCGGGATTTCGCGGCTCGTTAAGGGCAGCAGAACGGTCGCGCCGACGAGGTCTTTGTACCTTTCGTCGCTCGGGTTGACGGCGACGGCCGTGTCGCCGAGCATCGTCTCGGGGCGCGTGGTGGCGACCGTCAGGCGGCGCTCGCTCCCCTTCAGGGGGTACTGCAAGTGCCAGAGCTTGCCCTTCTGCGTCTCCTTGTCCACCTCCAAGTCCGAGAGCGCGGTCTGATCCTTCGGGCACCAGTTGATCAGGCGCTCGCCACGGTAGATGAGCCCCTCGTCGTAGCAGCGCACGAAGAACTCGCGCACGGCGCGCGACAACTGCGCGTCCATCGTGAAGCGCTCGCGCGACCAATCCACCGACGCGCCCTCGCGCCGCAACTGCTCCGTGATGCGCCCGCCCGACTTGCGCTTCCACTCCCAGACGCGCTCGACGAACCGCTCGCGGCCGAGGTCGTGGCGCGTCAGGTTCTCCTTCTTCAACTCGCGCTCGACCACGATCTGCGTGGAGATGCCGGCGTGGTCGGTGCCGACGACCCAGAGCGTGCGGAAGCCGCGCATCCGGTGGTAGCGCGTGAGCGCGTCCATCAGCGTGTGCTGGAGGGCGTGGCCCATGTGGAGCGAGCCGGTCACGTTCGGCGGCGGGATGACGATGGAGTAGACGGGGGCCCCGGCGTCCCGGTTGATCTCGGGCGCGAAGCACCCCTCGCGCTCCCACCGCGCGTAATGACTCTCCTCCGCCGCTCGCGGGTCGTAAGCCTTCGGTATCTCCATGAGGGACAATGGTAACAAGACGGCGCGAAAAGGCAAAAGGCAGCGAAGAAGGCGGGGGGCGGGGGGCACGCTTCAGAAGGCGAAAGGCGAAGGTGGGGGACGAAAGCCGGCGCGGCCTTCGTCCCCCACCTTCGCCTTTTGAAGCGTGCCCCCGCCCCTTACCTGTTCCGTTCTTCGTCGAGCCTGCGCTTGATGAGGAGTTCGGCGAGGTCGGGGACGACCTCCCACGCGATTTCGCGGACGACCTTCTCCGACATCAGTTCGACGACGCGGCGCGCGATGGCGTCAATCGTCTCGGGCGAGAGTTCGGCGGCGCGCGCGCTTTCGTCCGCCCCGGCGCGGGCCTCGCCCACGGGCAGGCCGGCCGTCGAAGGCTGGGCGGGGACGAAGGGCCGCGGCGGCGCGGGCGCGTCGGGGAGGAAGCCGGGCGGCTTGGGCCGGTCGCCCTCGACGCTGCCGTCGGTGAAGGCGGACTCGACCGTGCCCGGCACAGGCTCTTCGGCCGGGACGACTTCCGGCTCGATGAAATCCCTCGCGCGAGCCGCGGGCGAAGGCGGCGCGTCCTGCGCGACCACCTCGCGCGCCACCACGGGGTCTCGCGTCTCGGCCGGCAGCGCCGAGAACTCGAACGGCATGCGCGCGGCTTCGGACTCGGAGGAAGCCGCCGACGCCGGGCCGGACGACGAGGCGCCGAAGGGTTGCGGCGGGTCTTCGAGGAGCTCGAAGGAATCGCCGCGGGGGCGCACCGTGTCGCCGTGGGCGGCCTCGGCGAAGGCCCCGGCGGCGTCGGCGGGCGCGTCGTCGAGGTCTCCGAACGAGAGCGGGTTGGCGGGGCCGGCGGCCGCGCGCGCCGAGCCGGCGGGCCGCGCGTCGAAGTCGTCGTCGAGGTCGAGGATGAAGTCGGCGGCATCGGCCGCGGGAGAGGCGGGCGGCTCGACCTGACCGAGGTCGAGCAAGGCGTCGTCGGCCGCGGCG
>DATMVI010000379.1:0-6171 GCA_035563275.1 Pyrinomonadaceae bacterium | reverse complement strand
CCCGCAGGCCGCCGAGCGCCGGTTCAAAGGCAGTGGGTGGTGCGCGCCGCCGGCCCGCCCGGTCGGGCGCAGGAGCTGGCCCGCGCCCTCGGCCTCTCGGAGACCACGGCCGCGCTGCTCGCCGCCCGCGGCGTCGAGACCGAAGAGGAGGCCCGCGCGCTCCTGCGGCCCTCGCTCGCCCAGCTCCACGACCCCTTCCTGATGCTCGGCATGCGCGAGGCCGCCGCGCGCGTCCTCGCCGCCGTGGACTCCGGCGAGCGCATCCTGATTTACGGCGACTACGACGTTGACGGGACGACGGGCACGGTCGTGCTGCGCCGCGCGCTCGACGTGCTCGGCGCCCGCACCGGCTACCACGTGCCGCACCGCTTCACCGAAGGCTACGGCATCCGCCGGGACGTGCTCGAACGCGCCCGCGGCGAGGGCTACACGCTCGTCATCAGCGTGGACTGCGGCATCCGCGCCTTCGAGCCTCTGGAGTGGGCGAGGGCGAACGGCCTCGACGTGATCGTCACCGACCACCACCTGCCCGACGAGGGCGAGGGCGCGCCGCCGGCCTTCGCCGTGCTCAACCCGAACCAGCGCGGCTGCCTCTACCCCGATAAAAATCTGGCCGGCGTCGGCGTCGCCTTCAAACTCGCGCACGCGCTCTTCCGCGAGCGCGGCAAGGAGAAGCTCGTCCCCGGCTTCCTCAAGGTGGTCGCCATCGGGACGGTGGCCGACGTGGCGCAACTCGTCGGCGAGAACCGCGCCATCGTCTCGCTCGGGCTCGCCGATTTGCAGAAGGCGACCAACCCCGGCCTGCGCGCGCTGCTGGAGGTGGCCGGCGTCGGCGACGACCGCGCGGCGCGCGCCTTCGACCTCGGCTTCCGCGTCGGCCCGCGCATCAACGCGGCCGGGCGGATGGACGCGGCGCGCGCCGTCGTCGAGCTGTTCGAGTCGCCCGACATCGAGGCCGCCCGCCGGATCGCCGCGCGGCTCGACGCGCTCAACAGCGAGCGCCAGCGCGTGCAGCAGGAAGTGACCGAGCGGGCGCTGGCCGCCCTTGAGTTCGGCCCGCACGCCGACGACCCCGTGGCGCTCGCGGCCGGGCGCGGCTGGCACCGCGGCGTCATCGGCCTCGCCGCCTCGAAGCTCGCGGAGCGGACGGGCCGCCCCGCCATCGTCATCTCGCTCGACGAGGACGGCACGGGCCACGGGTCGGCGCGCAGCACCGAAGACTTCCACATGCTCGACGCTTTGACGGCCGCCGCCGACCTGCTCGAAACCTTCGGCGGCCACGCCCACGCCGCCGGCCTCCTCGTGCGCGAAGAGAACCTGCCGGCCCTGCGCCGCCGCCTCAACGAGCACGCCGCGGGCGCGGCCTGCGCCGCCGCCCCCGACCCGTGCCTGCACGCCGACATGGAGCTCGACGCCGAGTCCGTCTCGCTCGAACTCTGCGACGAGCTGGGCGCGCTCGAACCCTTCGGCGCGGGCTGGCCCGAGCCGGTCTTCGTCACGCGGAACCTGCGCGTCGTCGGCGACCCGCGCGTGATGAAAGAGCGCCACCTGAAGTTCAACGTCAACACGCCCGGCGGCCGCGTCTACGAGGCGGTCTGGTGGGGCGGCGTCGAGAAATCCACAGCAACGCCGCGCCCCGGCCGGCGCATCGAACTGGCCTACGCCGTCGAGGCCAACCGCTGGAACGGCCAGCGGCGTCTGCAACTCTCGGTCAGGGACTTGAAAGAAAGTCCGGAGTCTCAAGTCTAGGGCCTCAAGTCGAAAGCGGAAGTCACGGCTTCGACTCCGGGGTCGAGGCTCCGGACTTCAGACTGTTTTTATGCAGGAGATTCGGCCGCGCAAGAAGGTTTCGGTGATCGGGCTGCGCGCGTTCGCGCCGAAGGCGGTGCGCGTGGCGGCGCTGGCGCTGCTGGTGGCCGGCGTCGGGGCGGTCGTCGTCTCCTACCTGCGCCTGAAGGATCGGCCGGTCTTCCGCCTGAGGTCGGGGCCGGCGCAGTTGTCGAAGGAGGTCGTCGGCGTCATCGACAACTTCGAGCGGCGCGAGATGAAGGGCGACCGCCTCCACGTCCTTCTGCGCGCGACGCGCGACGTGGCCTTCTCCGACGGCCACCACGAGCTTGAGAACGTCCACCTCGAAGTCTACCCCGAGACGGGCGACCACCCGGACAAGATCGTCGCCCGCCGCACCATCTCGAACGAGGACAACACGCAGTTCATCTTCACCGGCGAGGTGCAGATCGAGACGCGCGACCGCCTCGTCGCCAAGACCGAGGCGGCCGAGTACGACACGAAGACGCAGGTCGGCAACATCACCGCGCCCGTCGTGTTCGCGCGCGAGAACGTCTCGGGCCGCGCCGACGCGGCCACGCTCGAAGCCGAGAAGAAGCAGCTGGGGCTGCGCGGCAACGTCGAGATCACCGTCCGGCCCGACGCCGAGGGGCAGCCGGCCGCCGAAGGCGGCGCGCCGAAAGTCGACCTGCGCGGGCGGCCCGTCACCGTCAAGGCCGCTCAGGCCCTCTTCGAGCAGACCCAGCATCGGCTCACCTTCTCGGGCGGCGCGGTCGCCGAGCAGGGGCCGGACGTGATGAGCGGCGAGGTCATGACCGGGCACCTGAGCGAGCAGAACCGCGTCCGCTACATCGAGTCGCGCGGCAACGCCTACCTGCGCTCCCTGAACGAGGGGCGCGCCGCCGAGGTCTTCTCGGCCGACATGTTCTTCCACTTCGACGGCGACCAGAAGCTCGTCGCCGCCAGCGCCGTCGGCAACGTCCGCGCGCGCACGCTCGACGCCGACTCCGAGGTGCGGCTCGAAGCCCCGCAGTCGGCCGACCTCTCCTTCCTCGTGCGGGGCGACCGCAGCCTGATTAAGGAGATGCGCGCCGGCGGCCGCTCGGTCGTGAACATGGCCGCGCCGAAGTCGAAGGCCGGCGACCCGCGCGCGGCCCACAAGCGGCTGACGGCCGACAGCGTGCTGCTCTACTGGCGCGCGGGCGGCAAAGACTTGGAGAAGGCCGAGGCCGTCGGCAACGCCGAGCTGCTCGTCGAGCCGGCCGCGCCCGCGCCGCAGGGCGACCGCAAGCTCCTCTTCGCCGAGCGCTTCGACTGCGACTTCTACGAGGCCGGCAACCTCGCGCGCCACTTCCGCGCCTCGGGCGACCTGCCGCGCGCCGTCGTCGAGCCCTTGCAGCCGGCGCCGAACCGGCAGACGCGCACGCTCACCTCGCCGGTCATGGACGCGCACTTCGTCCGCGAGACGCAGGACGTGGAGCGCATCGAGGCCACGGGCGGCGGCGCGCGCTTCGTCGAGGGCGCGCGCACGCTCACCTCGCAGCAGATGACGGCCAACTTCGCCGCGCAGGCGCTCGAACGCGTGGACGCCGCGGGCGACGCCAAGTTCAACGAGGCCGACCGCAACGGGCAGTCGGCGACGATGTCTTACACGGCGAAGGACGAGGTCGTGCGCCTGCGCGGCGGCGAGCCGGTCGTGTGGGACTCGCGCGCGCGCCTCAAGGCCAACGAGATAGATTCCGACGCGCGGCAGAAAATCTCCTACGGCCGCGGCCGCGTGCAGACGACTTACTACAGTCAGGAGCAGACGAACGGGGCCGCGCCCTTCCGCAACACGAAGAGCCCGGTCTTCATCGCCTCGCAGGCGGCCGAGTTCCAGCACGACGCGCAGGTCGGCGTCTACACCGGCGCGGCCCGCGCGTGGCAGGACGACAACTTCGTGCGCGCCGACCGCATCGTCCTGCGCAACGCCCAGAAGCGGATGGACGCCGAAGGCTCCGTCCAGAGCGCCCTCTACAACGCGCGGCGCAAGGGCGAGGACGGCCGCCCCGCCGTCGTCCCCGTCTTCGCCACCTCGCGCCGCATGTCCTACGCCGACGCCGAACGCCTCCTCCACTACGAGGAGGAGGTTGACATCAAGCAGGGGACGGAGCGCATCACGGCCGCCGTCGCGGACGTGTACCTTTTGAAGGAGACCTACGAGGTCGAGCGCACGGTCGCGCAGCGGCAGGTCGTCGTCACGCAGCCCGGCCGGCGCGGCACGGGCGAGTGGGCGCAGTACACGGCGGCCGACGAGACCGTGGTGCTCACCGGCAGCCCGGCGCGCGTCGAGGACGCCGAGAAGGGCACCAACGAGAGCCGCCGCATGACCATCCACCTGCGCGACAGCCGCGTCGTCAGCGACGCCGGCCCCGGCGGCAGGCAGTCCACCGGCCGCGTCCGCTCGACGCACAAGATTCGCAAGCAGTGACGGGCGCGGGCCGACGGCGCTTCTCATCACGCCGCCGCCGCTTTCGGGAACTCACCTCTTGAAAGAAGGACGGGACGATGAAGGACGGCACCCCTCACAGCGCGAACGAATGCGCGGAGAACGAAACCCCTCTCAAAAACGACTGCTCGGAAAACCTCCTCCCGCGCCGGAGGGCCGCCGGGCTGCTCCGGCGCTGGTGGTATCTGAGCCTGAACGAAAAGACGCCCCTCTCGACCGAAGAGTATAAAATCCACATCGACCTGTATAAGTTCTACCTCGACATCACCCTCAAGGCCATCGTCTTCTTCTACGCCATCGCCGGCACGATCCTGACGGTCATGTACGGCACGGAGCGGATCACCGTCACCCTCGAAGGCGACGCGGCGCCGGAGTTGCCGGAACACGTCCGGGTGCTGTTCCTCGCGACGCCGCTGCTCATCAGCCTGCTCCTCGCGGTCTCTTTCATCGCGGGCAGCGTCCTCTGGGGGAGGCTGACGCACATCCTGAACCGGAAGCTGGAGCTGAGCCCGCTGCTGGCCGTGCCGCCGTTCACGCACGTCCTGACGATAGTCCTGTTCTCCTTCGGTGTGATTTTCCTCTTCGTCTTCGCTATGATGCTCCTGATCAACCTCTGGCCCGGAGTCTGACGCTCCGCGATTTCCGGCGCACGGCGGGGAGAGTCGCTCGGCTATGCAGACTGAAGAAATCGTCGAAAGCCCGGCCACGGCCGCGCGCCCCCGCAGCCCGTCGGCGTCGGCGCTGGCCGCCTCGGGGCTGGTCAAGCGCTACGGCAAGCGGCGGGTGGTGGACGGCGTGGGGCTGCACGTCGAGCCGGGCGAGGTCGTCGGGCTGCTCGGGGCGAACGGGGCGGGGAAGACGACCACCTTCTACATGATCATCGGGCTGGAGCGGCCCGACGGCGGGCGCATCACGCTGGCCGGCCGCGACGTGACGAAGCTGCCGATGTACCTGAGAGCGCGCCTCGGCGTCGGCTACCTGCCGCAGGAGCCGTCGGTCTTCCGCAAGATGACGGCCGCCGAGAACGTCCTCGCCGTGCTCGAGACGATGGGCCTGCGCCGCAGCGAGCGCTACCGGCGGCTCGAAGAGTTGCTCGAAGAGTTCGGCATCCAGCACGTCCGCCACACGCGCGGCGACGCGCTCTCGGGCGGCGAGCGCCGCCGCACGGAGATCGCGCGGGCGCTCGCCACCGAGCCGCAGTTCATCCTCCTCGACGAGCCTTTCGCCGGCATCGACCCGAAGGCCGTCGACGACATCCAGCAGATGATCCTGTATCTGCGCGGCCGCGGCATCGGCATCCTCATCACCGACCACAACGTCCGCGAGACGCTCGGCGTCACCGACCGCGCCTACATCATGGCCGAGGGGCGCATCTTCCGCGCGGGCGGCCCCGTCGAGCTGACCGAAGACCCGGAGGTGCGCCGCCTCTACCTCGGCGAAAAATTCCGCCTCTGAGGCGGGGGGGCGGCCGGCGGAGGGTTTTTCGGCCGGATACTGTTTACTGACTACCGTCTACTTTCTGCTATAATCTCTTCCGAACCGCGTGACGGTTTCTTGAAATCATCAGCCGAAAATTTAAGAAGTCAGCATCCGCCGTAATTATGTCGGTGAAGCTCACCACAAGTCTTTCGCAGCGTCTCGTCCTGACGCCGCAGCTGCGCCAGCGCATCGAGATGTTGCAGATGACCTCGCTCGAACTGAGCGACCTCATCCAGCAGCAGATGCTGGAAAACCCCGTCCTCGAAGAGGTGGCCTCGCAGGACGAGAAGCGCGAGCTGGAGACGCAGATCATCGACCAGCTGGCCGGCGCGGCCGACGAGCGCGCCGCGTTCGAGGCCGCGGCCCCCGACTCGCTCAACGGCAACCAGCCCTCGGCCAACGGCGCCGGCGAGGCG
>DATMVI010000378.1:0-17229 GCA_035563275.1 Pyrinomonadaceae bacterium | reverse complement strand
TATTCCTTCTCATCCCTGATCTCCTTAAAATTGTTGACCGGCGACGTGACGCCTCTAACCGCTTTCAAGCCGGGCCTGCATCCCCCGCGGGCGCTCGGAAAACCTCCGGCCGTCACATTCGTCCTGAAGCTTACGCGCGGGCGCTTGAGAGGAACTTGAGGCCCGTTTCGGGGGCGCGGCGCCGCCGGACTCAAGTTTCCCTCAAGTGCCCCCGCCCGGCGGCGGCGGCGGGCTAAACTGGCCGCGGGCGGGTGTTTAGCGCCCCCTCACCCCCGCGCGGCGGGCGGCCGGAAGCGGCCCGCCCCGCCTCCGTTATGTCGGCGGCCGGCGGCGCGTTATACTTCCCGCCCGCGTCGAGCGGGATGCCGGAAGGAGGGTGAGTGATGACGGGTGGCGGCGAACGTGAGGTGGCGACTCTGGCGGGCGGGTGTTTCTGGTGTCTGGAGGCGGTCTTCGACGACCTGCGCGGCGTCGAGGACGTGGTCTCGGGCTACGCGGGCGGGCGCGTCCCAGACCCGACCTACCGGCAAGTGTGTCAGGGCACGACGGGACACGCCGAGGTAGTGCAGGTCACCTTCGACCCGCGGCAGGTCTCCTTCCGCGAAATCCTCGAAGTCTTCTTCACCATCCACGACCCGACGACGCTCAACCGGCAGGGCCCGGACGTGGGCACGCAGTACCGCTCGGCCATCTTCTACCACACGCCCGAGCAGAAGGAGACGGCCGAACAACTCATCCGCGAACTCGACGAGGCGGACATTTGGGGCGCGCCCATCGTCACCGAGGTCGCGCCCTTAGAAAAATTCTACCCGGCCGAGGAGTACCATCAGGAATACTTCCGCAACAACCCGGCGCAGCCTTACTGTCAGGTCGTCGTCGCGCCCAAAGTCTCGAAGTTCCGGCAGAAGTTCGCCGAGAAGATGAAGCGTTGAACGGGGGCGGCCGCCCCGCCCGGCCGCGCCAAACCGACCGCTCGCTGCAAATCCGCCGCGCCCCGCCGGATTACACTTGCCCCGCCCGCCCCGCCCGCCCTAAGTTCGGGGCGGAGGTGAGCCACGATGCCCAGTCCCCCCAAGCCCCGCCGAGTGAAGCTTTGCGCCGCCGCGCTCCTGACGGCTGCGGCCTGCGCGGCGGCTCTGGTTCCGGCGCGCGGCGACGGGCGCGCGGACTCGGCGGCGCGGCCGACGACGCCGGCGGCCTTTGAAGACCCGGCGCTCGTGCGCCGCTATCAGGAGGCCATCACGCCGCAGGGCCTCGCCGCGCGCCTCTACTACCTCGCCTCCGACTTCTTCGAGGGGCGCGAGACCGGCTCGCGCGGCCAGAGGCTCGCGGCCCACTACCTCGCCTCGCAGTACCGCCTCGCCGGCCTCGCGCCCAAAGGCACGGCCGCCCCCGCCGACCCGCTCGCGCCCGAAGCCTTCTTCCAGAAGCTCACGCTCCACCGCACCGCGCCCCGCCGCGCGCGGCTCGAAGTCGCCATCGGCGGCCGCCCCGCCGCGTCGAGCGTCTTCACCCCGGAAGCGCAGGACGACCTTTCATACTTCGCCCTCGGCGACCGCCGCGACGTGCGCGCCGCGGGCGTCGTCTTCGCCGGCCACGCCATCGCCGACGCCGGCTTGGGTTACGACGACTTCGCCGCGCTCGCCGCGGAGCGAATCAGCATCGACGGCAAGTGGCTCGTCGTGCTCGCCGACGAGCCGCTCAAAGACGCCTCGACGAGTCTGCTGCGGACGCCCGACGGCAGGCCCTCGCGCTGGACGACCGCGCCGTCGCTCGTCCCCAAGCGCCTCGCCGTCTGGCGCGCGGGCCGCCCCGCGGGCCTGCTCGTCGTCTCGGACGCGGGGGCGCGCTCGCGCGGGACTTTCGCCGACGGCGCGAAGCGCGCCGGCCTCGCCGGCCGCCGCACGGGGCCGCTCACGCTCAACCGCACTTCGCCGAGCGCCTTCCCGCCGACCTTCTTCGTCTCCACGAAGCTCGCCGACCGGATACTCGCGCCCGCGGGGCAGACGGTCGAGTCGGCGGCGCGCGAGATCAGCCGCGCCGTCAGGCCCTTCGTCTTCGAGGTGCCCGGCGTGACGGTGAGCGCGGCCGTCGAGTCGCACGACCCCGTCGAGACGGAGAACGTTCTGGCCTTCGTCGAAGGCTCCGACCCGGAGCTGCGCGAGGAGGTCGTCGTCGTCTCGTCGCACTACGACCACCTCGGCCTCGACCCGCAGCTCGCGGGCGACCAGATTTACAACGGCGCGGCCGACGACGCCTCCGGCACGGTGGCCACGCTCGCGCTCGCCGAGGTCTTCATGCGCGCCCGGCGCGAAGGGCACGGGCCGCGCCGCTCGATTCTCTTCGCCAACTTCGTGGCCGAGGAGAAGGGGCTGCTCGGCTCGGCCCACTACACCGATTCGCAGCCGGCCGTGCCGCTCGCGCGGACGGTCGCCAACGTCAACATGGACGGCATCGCCGGCTTCGACCCGAACCACCCGGCGAAGAGCAGGGATTACGTCTACGTCGTCGGCGACGAGGAACTCTCGCGCGAGCTGAGGCGGGCGAACGCGCGCCTCAACGAGTTGACGGGGACGCGGCTCAGGCTCGACGACGTGCGCTACTTCGCCTCCGACCAGTACAACTTCGAGAAGCACCTCGTCCCCGTCATCTACTTCTCGACGGGGCTCACCGAGCACTACCACCAGCCGTCCGACGAGGCCGACACCATCTCCTACGAGCACATGGCGCGCGTCGCGCGCCTCGCCTTCGCCAACGCGTGGCAGCTCGCCAATCAGGACGCGCCGCCCGCGGGCGCGGCCCGCGCCCGCCGCGCGCGCGACGGCTACAAGTGCCGGCCCTGCCCGTTCGAGTGCGACGCGCTCGCCTTCGACGCGCCCGGCGACTGCCCCGTCTGCGGCATGACGCTCGCGCCCAGATACAGAGAGAGTGCAGAATGATGAGCGCGGAGCGCAGAATGAAGAAGGCTTGTCTTTAACTCTGCGCTCCGCAGTCCGACTTCTGCGCTCTCTCGCGCTCTGACTTCTGCGCTTACGTTGACGTTGATGCGAACCGTCTCGCCAGTTGCCGAACTTCCCGCCGCCGGGGCGGGGCGCGGGCGCGGGGCCGTGCTGGCCGCGCTGCTCGGGCTGCTCGGCCTCTTCGGGTTCCTCTACGCGAGCCAGATTTACGTCGGCACGCGCGCCGAGGGGATGGATCACTCCTTCTGGCGGATGCTGGCGTGGCAGTGGGCCGGCTGGGGCTCGTGGGCGCTTTTGACGCCGCCCATCCTCTGGCTCGGCGGCCGCGTCCCCTTCGAGCGCGCGTCGTGGTGGCGCGCGCTGCCCGTCCACCTCGCGGCCTGCGTCGCCCTCTCGGCCCTCCACCTCGCCTTCTTCACCTTCATCACCGACCAGATCAGGCCGTACGATGTGATGACGGTCGAGCGCGCCTTCACGCAGTCCTACGTCGGGCGCATGCGGGGCCAGCTCCACATAGACCTGCTCATCTACGGCATCATCCTCGGCGTCGGCCACGCCTTCGGCTACTACCGCCGCTTCCGCGAGCGCGCGTGGCGGGCCGCGCAGCTCGAATCCCAGCTCGCGCAGGCGCAGTTGCAGGCCCTCAAGATGCAGCTCCACCCGCACTTCCTCTTCAACACCCTCAACGGCGTGGCCGCGCTCGTCCGCGACAACCGGAACAAGGAGGCCGTCACGATGCTGGCGGGTCTGAGCGACCTGCTGCGCCACACGCTCGACAGCGCCGGCCGTCAGGAAGTCCCCTTGCGCGAGGAACTGGACTTCCTCGAACTCTACCTCGACATCCAGCAGATGCGCTTCCCCGACCGCCTCCGCGTCGAGCTGCGCGTCGCGCCCGACACCTTAGACGCCCTCGTCCCCAACCTCATCCTCCAGCCGCTCGTCGAGAACGCCGTCCGCCACGGCGTCGCGCCGCGCGCGGCCGCGGGCACCGTCGGCGTCGCGGCCGAGCGCGAGGACGGGCTCCTGTGGGTGACGGTCTACGACGACGGGCCGGGGCTGAAGGGCGGGCGGCCGGCCCCGACGGAGGGCGGCATCGGGCTGCCGAACACGCGCGCGCGACTCGAGCAGCTCTACGGCGCGCGCCACCGCTTCGGCGTGCGCAACCGCGAGGGCGGCGGCGTCGAGGCCGTCATGGCCATCCCCTTCCGGCGCGAGGAGGGCGAAGGGCGTGGGTGAGCCGGGCAAGCGGATCAGGGTGCTCGTCGTGGACGACGAGCCGCTCGCGCGCCAGAACCTGCGCGTGCTGCTCGAAGCCGACGCGGGCGTCGAACTCGTCGGCGAGGCCGGCAGCGGCGCGGAGGCCGTCCGCCTCATCAGCGAGCGCGCGCCCGACCTCGTCTTCCTCGACATCCAGATGCCCGAGCTCGACGGCTTCGGCGTCGTCGCGCGCGTCGGGGCCGAGCGCATGCCCGTCATCGTCTTCGTCACCGCCTTCGACCGCTTCGCGCTGCGCGCCTTCGAGGTGCACGCGCTCGACTACCTCCTGAAGCCCTTCGACGACGCGCGCTTCGAGAAGGCCCTGCGGCAGGCGAAGCTGCAAGTCGAGCAGCGCAGCGTGAAGGAGTTGGGCGAGCGGCTCGTGCGCCTCCTCGCCGAGCGCGAGGGCGGCGCGGCGCCCGCGCCCGCCCGGCCGCAGTACCTCACGCGGCTGCTCGTCAAGTCGTCCGGCCGCGTCTTCTTCCTCAAGGCCGACGAGATAGACTGGATCGGGGCCGAGGACTACTACGTCAAGCTGCACGTCGGCCGCCGCGGCCACCTCCTGCGCGAGACGATGAACGAGCTGGAGTCGAAGCTCGACCCGCAGAAGTTCCTCCGCATCCACCGCTCGACCATCGTCAACGTCGAGCGCATCCGCGAGCTGCACCAGCTCTTCAACGGCGACTACGCGGTCGTCCTCCACGACGGCACGGAGCTGAAACTGAGCCGCACCCGCCGCGAACACCTCCAAAGTCTCCTCCGCTCCGGCCGCCTCTGACCGCGCCCGCCCGCCGCTCGCCGCGCCCCGCCCGCGCCTCCCTGCAAAGTCGCGCCCCCGGCCGCCCGAAGTCGTCTACATTCGCCGCGCGCCCGGCGTCGAAGAGTCGACGCGCCCGCTGCGCCGCCCGGCGTCGGATCACCCATTCGCAAAGGAGAAAGACTTCGATGAAGAGTTTACTGAACACGCTCGCGCTCGCGTCCGCCGCGCTGCTGCTCGGCTGCGCCATGAAGATCGAGACGGCGGGGCAGGCGGCCCCCGCCCCCGAGGCCGCGAAGAAGAAGACGGCTAACCTCAACCTCGCCATCCTCGTCTTCGACGGCGTCCAGATCATTGACTACACGGCCCCCTTCGAGGTCTTCGGTCAGGCCCACGTCGGGCGCGAGCACCTCTTCAACATCTACACGGTGGCCGAGAAGGAGGGGCCGATCACGACGGCGATGGGGATGACGGTGATTCCCAAGTACACCTTCGCCAACATGCCGAAGGCCGACGTGCTCCTGCTGCCCGGCGGCAACGTCAACCCGCACCTCGAGAACCCGAAGGTCATCGGGTGGGTGCGGGAGACGGCGGCCGGGGCCGACCACGTCCTCTCGGTCTGCAACGGCGCGTTCTACCTCGGCAAGGCGGGCCTGCTCGACGGGCTGACGGCCACCACCTTCTACGGCCTCATCGACGAGCTGAAGACGCTCGCGCCCAAAGCGAAGGTCGTCAGCGACCGCCGCTTCGTGGACAACGGCAAGATCGTCACGACGGCCGGGCTGTCTTCCGGCATCGACGGCGCGCTCCACCTCGTAGAGAAGCTGGCCGGGCGCGGCAAGGCGCAGGAGATCGCGCTCAACCTCGAATACAACTGGCAGCCCGACGTGGTCTACGCGCGCGCCAGCTTCGCCGACCGACACCTCCGCAAGATCGTCGGCCGCGGCGGCTTCCAACTGCCGGAGGGCACGGACTGGAAAGTCCTCGGCCAGCAGGGCGGAGGCGACCGCTGGGAGAAGAGCTGGGAGGTGCGGACGGCCCTGCCGGCGGCCGAGCTTCTGAAGCTCGTAGACGCGAAGCTGGCCGAAGGCTGGTCGAAGCTGCCGGCGGCGCAGACCTCGGCGCCGGCGACCGACACGCGCTGGAAGTTCACGGACGAGGAAGGCAGAACGTGGAACGCGCGCTCGACGGTCGAGCCGGCCGGCGCGGGCGCGCACAAACTGACCATCCGCCTCGCCCGCAGCGACGTGGCCGCGCAGGCGCAAGTCAACTAAAAGTTTCGAGTTCCGGATTCCGAACAGAAGCCCGGCCGCGGGGCGGGGCGTCTCAAAGCATCGCCGGCTTCGGGCCGACGAAACTTCAGACGCCCTGCCCCGCGGCCGGGCTTTTTCGTCTTTAACTCGCGGCTCGGGACTCGGAGCGCGGGACTCTGTTCCGCCGAGGCATAGGGCTTGCCAGTCACTTATACAGACCAAGGCTGCTGTATTTTTTTGAGTCGCACGGGACGAGAACGGGCCGGGATGAGCGGGCCGGACGTGCGGTTTCGGGATGTCACGAAAGGGGGCAGGAATGTTGACAAGGTTATTCACGTCGTTGGCGCTGGCGGCTTTCTTCGCGGGGGCCGCGGCCGCCGAGACGTACGCGCAGGAGAGTAAGACGGATCAGGTCAAGACCACGACCGAGAAGGGCGTGAAGGAAGTCGGCGACAAGGCCGAGGACGTGGCCGGCGAGGCGAAGGACGGCGCGAAGGCCGCCGCCGAGAAGACCGGCGAGGCCGTCAACGCCGTCGGCGAGAAGACCGCGGCCGGCGCGCGCGCCGCGGGCGAGACCGGCAAGGCCGTGGGCAGCGAGGCCGCCGACAAGGCCGAGGACGCGGGTGACGCGGCCGTCGGCGCGGGCCGCGAGGTCGGCGATAAAGCCGAGGACGCGGGCGGCGCGGCGGTGAGGGGCGGCAAGGCCGCGGCCAAGACGACGAAGAAGGCCGGGGCCGAGGTCGGCGACAAGGCTGAGGACGCGGGCGACAAGGCCGTCGGCGTGACGAAGTCCGCGGCCCGCACGGGCGAGGCCGCCGGCCGCGAGGTCGGCGACAAGGCCGAGGACGTGGGCGACGCCACCGTCAGGCAGACGAAGAAGGGCGGCAACGCCATCGGCCGCGGCTTCAAGAAGCTCGGCCGCGGCATCAGGGACATCTTCAACTAACCGAGCGGAAGTTAACTGAAAGCGGAAGCCCGACCGCGGGGGGCGTCTCAAGTCTCGCCGGCCTGAAGCCGGCGAGACTTGAGACGCCCCTCCCCGCGGCCGGGCTTCCGTCTTTAAAACTTTATTCCGCCGCGCGGCGCAGCAGGTAGACCGAGGCGTCGCGCCGCCAGTCGTCGCGGACGATGTCGTAGCAGACGCAGTCGTAGCCGTAGTAACGGTCGTTCCTCAGGAACTTCATCCCGACCCGCTCCAGCACCCGGCGCGAGCGCAGGTTGCCGGGCATCGTCAGGGCGTAGATGCGCTCCAGCCCCAGCTCCTCGAAGCCGTAGCGCAGGCAGGCGCGCGACGCCTCGGTCGCGAGGCCGCGCCCCCACGCGCGGCGGGCCATCAGGTAGACCAGCTCGATGCCCGGCGACTCGCGCGGCCGCGCCAGCCCGCAGTAGCCGAGCAGCGCCCCGCCCGACTTCTCGATCAAGGCCCAGCGGCCGTAGCCGCGCAGGTGGAAGGTGTCGATGATGGTGGTGAGGTTGCGCGCCGTCTCCTCGAAAGTGAGCGGCTGGCCGTCGCCGATGTAGCGCATCACGTCGGGGTCGGCCGTGACGGCCGCGAGCGGGACGACATCCTCGGCCGTGAAAGGCCGCAGCCGCAGCCGTGAGGTCTCAAGCTCGCGGGCGCGCGCGGCGCGCGCCGCCCCCGTGTCCCTTTGTGTGAGTGTCGCCGCCATGTTCAGCTCCTCACGCGGCCATCACGCGCCGCGTCTCCTCTGCTTCCTCAAACCCCGGCCCGCGGAGCAGCGCCGGGAAAGTGTTTTCGCGCACCAGCTCCCGCACCCGCTCGCCGCCGACCGGCTTCGAGAACAGGTAGCCCTGCCCGTAGTCGCACTCCAGCTCGCGCAGCCGCGCCAACTGCGCCTCGGTCTCGACGCCCTCGGCGACGACGCTCATCTGGAGGCTGCGCGCGAGGGTGACGATGGTGCGGACGATCTCGGCGTTCTCGCTGTTCTCGGTCATGCGGGTGACGAAGGAGCGGTCGATCTTGAGCGTGTTGATGGGGAAGCGGTGGAGGTAGGAGAGCGACGAGTAGCCGGTGCCGAAGTCGTCGATGCTGATCTCGACGCCGAGGGCGCGCAGCTGCCTGAGCATCTCGATGGCCGTGTCGATGTTCTCCATCACCATGCTCTCGGTGATCTCGAGCTTGAGGCAGTCGGGCGCGAGGCCCGTCTCGCGCAGCACGCCGGCGACCTGCTCGGTGAGGTCGGCCTGCGAGAACTGGCGGCTGGAGAGGTTGACGCTCACGGTGACGCCCGCGCCCACCTCGCCGCGCCGCTGCCACTCGCGCATCTGCCGGCTGGCCTCGGCCAGCACCCACTGGCCGAGCGGGATGATGAGGCCCGTCTCCTCGGCCAGCGGCACGAAGTCGGACGGCGGGATCATGCCGCGCTCCGGGTGCTGCCACCTGACCAGCGCCTCGAAGCTGCAAATCCGCCCCGTGGCCAGCGAGACGATGGGCTGGTAGTGGAGGAAGAACTCCTGCCGGTCGATGGCGCGGCGCAGGTCGGTCTCCAACTGGAGGAGCTGCATGGCGCGGTCGTGCATCGCCTTGTCGAAGACGACGTGCCGCTTCTTGCCGAGCATCTTGGCGCGGTACATCGCCGTGTCGGCGTCGCGCAGGATTTCCTCGGCGCGGTCGTAGCCGGTCGTCGAGAGCGCGATGCCGATGGAGGCGGTGGTGAAGACCTCGTGGCCCCCGATCTGGAAGGGCTGCGAGACGGCCTCCTGCACGCGGCGCGCGACCTCGATCACGTCGTCCGTGCCTGACAGCTCTTCGAGCAGGATGACGAACTCGTCGCCGCCGAGGCGGGCCACGGTGTCGCCCGGCCGCAGGCACGCCTCCAAGCGGCGGGCCAGACCGACGAGCAACTGGTCGCCGACCATGTGGCCGAGCGAGTCGTTGATGATCTTGAAGCGGTCGAGGTCGAGGAAGAGCGCGGCGAAGAGGCGGCCGCCGGAGCGGCGTGAGCGCTGGATGGCCATCTTCACGTGATCCATGAAGAGGGCGCGGTTGGGCAGGCCTGTCAGCGCGTCGTGGAAGGCGTCGTGGAGGAGCTGCTCCTCGGCGCGCTTGCGGTCGGTGATGTCCTGAATCTGGAAGATGACGTGGAGCGAGCGCCCCTGCGCGTCGCGCACGGCCGACATGCCGAGGTGCGCCCAGACCTCGCGCCCCTGCCGGTGGAGGTAGCGCACCTCGGTCTGGTGCGACGAGGCGCGGCCGCGCACGAGCTGCTGGAACTGCTCGTCCACGCTCGCCAGATCGTCGCGGTGCGTGAAGCGGCGCGAGTCCAGCCCGACCAGCTCCGGCTCCCTGTAGCCGAAGAGGTCGCACAGGCTGCGGTTGACCTGCACCCACTTCCCCTCCGTCGAGACGACGGCCATGCCGATGGTCGCGTAGTCGAAGGCCGAGCGGAAGCGCTCCTCGGACGCGCGCAGGGCCTCCATGTGCTGCTGCACCTCGACGGCGTGCTGGCGCGCGAGGTCGGCCTGCCGGGTCGAGGCCTCGACGTTCTTGAGGTAGGTGCAGTAGGTGAAGTAGACGATGGCGATGATGGGGCCGGTGGCGAGCAGCGCGTAGACGCCGAAGATGGCCCCGAGCTTGGCGATGATGCCGGCGGCCGAGGCCCCGGCGAAGTAGGTCAGCGAAGTCCAGAGGAAGTTCTGCCGCCACATCTGCCAGAGCGGCTGGCCGGCCTTGAGCGCGGCGGCCGTCGCCACCATGCCGGAGTTGAGCACGTACTGGACGAGCGCCATCAGGCAGACGGCGACGAGGTAGCGCGAGTGGTAGCCGGGCCGCGAGAGTTCGGCGATGTTGCCGAA
Organism: Pyrinomonadaceae bacterium; assembly: GCA_035563275.1. Lineage (GTDB taxonomy): Bacteria > Acidobacteriota > Blastocatellia > Pyrinomonadales > Pyrinomonadaceae > QHXN01. Next base: position 7,186 of record DATMVI010000378.1, on the reverse strand, counting down.
GGCGAGCCGCAGCGTCCAGACCGTGATGAAGGTCGAGCAGATGTAGACGCCGACGTTGAAGGCGATGGTGAGCTTCTTCTTCGTGACGCGCAGCGAGGTGGAGAAGGCGTCGCCGGCGGCGAGCAGCACGGCCGCGTCCCCGTTGAAGAGGAGCAGGCTGAGGAACATGAAGGTGTCGGCCACCGAGATGTTGCCGCTGACGCGCGGGATGCGGACGACGACGCGCGAGCCGAAGGCCACGGTGAGGAGCGCGAGCAGGGCGAAGTGGAGGCCGAGGGAGCCGAAGTCGATGAGGCTGACCGTGTAGGAGCAGGCCGCGGCGCCGAGGGCGACGATCAGCCACATGTAAGGTTTCGCCAGTCGCTGCGTGGTGGTTGCGTGCATCGGCTTCGCGGTCACGGGGACGCGGAATCTGAAGAGCCTAACGGCCCGCCCGAGGAGGGGCGCCGAAGCGGCGGGCACGGCGGGACAGGGCAAGGCCCGTGCCGCCCCGGCGCGAGGCCGTCGGCGGCGAAAAAGCCGGTAAAAGTCGGATTTTATCTAAGTCGGGTGGGGTTCGCGCTTCGGTCAGGCTGACGCGGCGCGCTGCCAATCTGACGCGGGGCTGACGGGAACTGGCAGGCCGGCGGCCCGGCGAGGTCCTTCGGCGGCGGGTTAGTCAGCACGGAGGAAGACACGGAGAAGACGTTTGGTTTTCTCCGTGCCCCCGTGTTGGGATGAAGAGTCGCGATGCTCGGCCCGCCTCTCACCAGTCGGCGACGATTGACATCGCGCCGCCCGCGTCGCCCGAAAGCAGCGCCGAGAGGCCCTTCGAGGCGGCCGACCCCGCGAGGAGCGAGGCGGGCGCGACCCGGCCGTCGGCGAGCGGCACGAGGTCGCCGAGCACCACGCCGTCGCCGAGCACCACGCCGCTCAAGACCAGCGACCCCCTCGTGATGAGCAGGCCGTCGGAGAGCAGGACGCCTTCGCTCAGCGTGACGCCGCGCGAGAGCAGCGCGCCGTCGAGCCGCAGCGTCCGCTCCGAAGGCGTCACCCCTTCGGAGATGGTCACGCCTTCGGCGAGCGAGACGCCGTCGGCGACGTAGACGCCCTGATTCCTCGTCATCAACTCCGCGCCGCCGACCACGTTCCAGCGCTGCACCAGCCCCGCCGACCACGCGAACGCCGTCCCCGCCACCGTGCTCGAAGGCGAGGGGGCCGGCCCCGTCAGCAGCAGCGCGCCGGCGGGCGCCTTCGCCGCGTCGGCGCGGACGAGCGCCGCGAGCCGCGCCGCGCCCTCGACGTTCAACTGCCCCGCGCCCTGCTCCAGAGTGTTGAAGCCGGCGAGCGGCTGGGCGGTGTATTCGAGGATGGCTTTGACGAGGTTCGGCGTGAGCGAGGGGTTGCGCTGGAGGAGCAGCGCGGCCGCGCCCGCCACGGCCGGGGCCGCCACGGAGGTGCCCGACAGTTGCAGCACATCGCGCCGGCCCTTGACGCCGGGGGCCGGCTGCGCCGTGACCAGCTCCGGGTGCTCGCGCGCGATCTTGCTGCCGGGCGCGGAGGCGGCGAGCAGCTTGTTGCCGGGGGCGACGAGGTCGGGCTTGATGAGGTTGTCGTAGCGGCGGACTCCGCCGGCGTCCACGCGGGAGCCGCGCGTCGGGCCGCGCGATGAGTAGGTGGCGACGCCGTCGTCGCCGCGCCAGTCCGTGCCGAAGGTGTTCGTCGCGCCGACCGTGATGACGAAGGGCGAGATGCCGGGCGAGTGGATCGCGCCGTAGATTTTCCGCCCCTCCGCGTCGCGCCCCGAGTTGCCGGCCGCGGCCACCACGACGACGCCCGCCGCCCACGCCTTCTCGACGGCCTTGCAGAGCGGGTCGTCCAAGTGGGAATCGACGGCCGCCGCCCCGAAGCTCAGGTTCATCACGCGGATGTTGAGCTGCGCGCGGCGCTCGATGACCCAATCGATGGCGGCCACGGCGTCGGACGTGCGCCCGCTGCCGTCGCGCCCCAGAACTTTCACGCTGACGAGGTCGGCCCCCGGCGCGACGCCCGTGTAGGCCCCGCCCGCGACGCGGCCGCCGCCGGCCGCGACCGAGGCGACGTGCGTGCCGTGGCCGTAGTCGTCGGCGTTGCGCTCTTTCGGCTTCGAGCGTTCGCCCGAGACGAAGTTGGCGTGGGCGACGACGCGCGAACGTTGCCGCCCGCGCTCCGGCTCCGCGGGGAGGAAGGCGTAGTGGTGTTCGTCCACGCCGGAGTCGAGCACGGCGATGCGGACGCCGCGGCCGTCGAGCGGGCCGGTCGCGGCCGTGCCGTAGGCGCGCGCGAGGTCGGCCCCCGTGGTCGTCTCGAGGTGGCCGGTCGATTCGATGGGCCGGTCGGGCGAGACGTAGAGCACGTCGTCGCGCGCGGCCAGAGACTCCAGCTCGTCGCCCGGCACGTCGGCCGCGAAGGCGCCGACGTGGCGGAAGCGCTGCCGGACGTGCGTGCCCTTCGAGTCGAAGTCCTCGAACGCATCATCGTCGTCGTCGTCCTCGCCTCCGGCCCGGACTCTGGTCTGGACGATGACGGAGACGCGCTCCTTCCGGCGGAGCACGCCGCCGAGGTCTTCGGCGAGCTTCGCCCGGCGGCCGACGGCGCGCGCCGGCTTCTTCGGCCCGGGGCCGGCGGCCGCGAGCGCGGGCAGCGGCGCGAGGAGCACCGCGACCGCGCCGAGCCATGCAAGGAGTTTCGAGCCGGTGTGGCTTCTCATTCGGAGTCTCTCCGTCTTCACCTCATGTGCGGGGTGTCGTCGCCGCGCGGGGCGGCGTCGCCGAGGACGATGCCGTCGCTGTAAACAATGCCGTCGCTGTAGACGATGCCGTCGCCGAGGATGATCTGGTCGCCGAGGACGATGCCGTCGCCGAGCATGATGCCCCACGGCAGGAAGACCGACTCGCCGCCCCACTCCGTGCTGTCGCTGTAGACGATGCCGTCGCCCAGCATGATGCCCGAACTCATCAGCGACGGGTTGACGCGCTGCGAGTCGAGCCCTTCTTCGAGGCCGTCGCCGAGCAGGTAGCCCGCGCCGTAGACCTTCTGGTAGCGCTCGGCGAGTTCGCGGCCCGTGACGAACCCGCGGTTCATCGTGACGCCGCGGCCCCACCCGAAGCTGTAGCCCTCGACCGTGGACTGCGCGGCCGGCGGGGCCGACGAGAGCAGCGGCGCGCCGACCGCCGTCCGCTCCGAGAGGTCTGTGCGGACGCGCTGCGCGAGGCGGACTGCGCCCTCGACGTTCAACTGCCCCGCGCCCTGCTCCAGAGTGTTGAAGCCGGCGAGCGGCTGCGCCGTGTACATGAGGATCATCTTGACCATGTTCGGCGTCAGGCGCGGGTTGACTTGCAGGAGCAGCGCCGCCGCGCCGGCCACGACCGGGGCCGAGACGGAGGTTCCGCTCAGGTACATCACCCGCCGCGCCGCCGCGTCCGCGCCGTGCGCGTTGAAGTGGAGCTGCGGGTGGCTCGTCACGAGGTAGTTGTCGACGGCCTCGGCGTAGACGAGCTTGTTGCCGGGGGCGACGAGGTCGGGCTTGACGAGGTTGTCGTAGTGGCGCGCGCCGGACTCGTCCGTCCAGAAGGCGCGCGTCGGCCCGCGCGAGCTGAAGTTGGCGACGCCGTCGTCGCGCCGGTCGTCGGTGCCGAAGGTGTTCGACGCGCCGACGGTGATGGCCGAGGGCTCGTTGCCCGGCGCGTGGATGAGGCCGTAAGCCTTCGTGCCGTCGGGGCCGTGCTTGCCGCCCGTCAGCCTGCCGTCGTTGCCGGCGGCGGCCACGACGACGAGGCCCGCGTCGACGAGCGAGCGGACGGCCTTGCACAGCGGGTCGTACTTGTAAGAGTCGATGGCCGGCGCGCCCAGCGAGAGGTTGACGACGCGGACGTGGTAGCGCTGGGCGTTGAGCTTCACCCAGTTGAGCGCGTCGAGCACCCACGAGACGCGGCCGCGCCCCCGCGCGTCGAGCACGCGGAGGCTGACGAGCGAGGCGGCCGGCGCGAGGCCGGCGAAGGCCCCGGCGCGCCCCGAGAAGCGGTCGTCGCCGGCCGCGGCCGAGGCGACGTGCGTGCCGTGGCCGTAAGGGTCTGCGGCGCTGTTCTCGCCCGTGAAGTCTTTGGCGAAGGCGAGGCGGCGGCGGCCCGCCGCGTCGCGCAGCGCCACGTGCTCGGAGTAGACGCCCGAGTCGAGGACGGCGATGCCGACGCCCGCGCCGTCAACGCCCGACACCGCGCCGCCCTTGACGGCCGGCAGCCTCCGCACGGCCTCCGCGCCCGTCGTGGCCGTGACGTGGCCCGAGGAGAACAGCTCGCGGTCGCGCGAAACGGACTCGACTTCGGGCAGCGAGGCCAACTCGTCGATGGCCGGGGCCGGCAGTTCGAGGGCCAGCGCGCCGAGCGCCGTGAACTGCCCCCTGAGGCGGATGCCGCTCCGCCGCAAGAGCGTGAGCAGGCGGGCCGAGGCGGTTGACTTGAGCTGGATGATGACGCTGACGCGGCCGTGAGCCATGTGCCCGCGCAGGTCGGAAGAGACCTTGTCGGCGCGGCGTTCGCCGCCGTCGTTATCGGCGGCGGCCGCGCGCTGCACGAGGATGCCGGCGCAACAGAGCGAGATGGCGAGGGCCAGACTCAGCGCCTTCCGCGTCGAGTGAGGCCGTCCGTGTGTGCGCATAAACTTTCTTCCGTGCCTTTCCGCGTGCGACTCCGTCCGGGGCGTGGGGCTTGTTCCGCCTGCTCGCGAGTCGTAAAGATCGGCCACGAGATTTCCGTGCGGCGTCTCTTCGGGAACTCCCGCCGCCTTATCCCCGCCGAGGGGACTGAGGCCGGTGAGTGCGTGCCGGCTCCGGCTTTCGCGCGTGAGTCGGCTCTTGTCGGTGACGCTCGTGCTGCGAGACCGGGGGTTGACTGGCCCTCGCGGGCCGCCTCCCGTTTTGCACGGCGCGTGCCAGCGGCGCGGGCCTGAGAAAACGCGGCGGCGCGCGGGCGCGGCCGGTCGCGGGCGCGTCAGATTGAAGGCCCGTGCTGTTAGAATGACCGAAGACTTGAGACTGAAGGCTTGAGGCCGAAGGCTCGTGGTTAACCGACCTCGAGCCTTCAGCCTCACCATCGCGGAGGTGATCGGTTGCGGGAGTTGTCGGCCGGGGTGCTCATGCTCGCGCTCGCGCTCGCGGGTTGCGCGGCGCGCGGGGCGCGCGGGAGGGACAGGTCTTACGAGGCGATGGACGCGGCCCGCGACGCGCCGGCGGTCGCCCGCCGCGAGGCGCGCATCGAAGAGCCGGCGCTCGACGAGAGCAGCGGCGTGGCCGCTTCGCGCCGCCACCCCGGCCTCTTCTGGACGCACAACGACTCGGGCGACGGCCCCTACCTCTACGCCTTCGAGGCCGGCGGCCGGCGCCGCGGCGTCTGGCGCGTGACCGGCGCGCGCGCCGAAGACTGGGAGGACATGGCCGCCGGGCCGGGGCCTGAGCCGGGCCGCTCCTACCTCTACGTCGGCGACATCGGCGACAACGACCGCGACCGCGCCTACGTCACCGTCTACCGCGTGCCCGAGCCCCCCGTCACGCCCGCCGACGCCGACTCGACGCGCTGGGAGCCGCGCCCGACCGAGCCGGCCGAGGCCATCCGCCTGAAGTACCCCGCGGGCCGCCACAACTCCGAGGCGCTGCTCGTCCACCCTTCGACCGGCGACCTTTACCTCGTCGTCAAGACCGGTCAGGCCGCCTGCGGCGTCTACCGCCTGCGCGCCGCGACGGCTTTGAAGTCCGGCGTCAACACTCTGGAGCGCGTCGGCGAGTTCCACTCGCCGAGTCCTCTGGGGAGCCTCGTGACCGGCGCGGACATCGCGGCAGACGGCCGCCGCGTCGTGCTCTGCGACTACCTGCAAGCCTACGAGCTGCGCCTGCCCGAAGCGCCCGACGCGCCCTTCGAGAGCGTCTGGCGGCAGACGCCCGCCGTCATCCAGACCGGCCCGCGCCGGCAGGGCGAGGCCGTTTGCTACCGCCACGACGGCGCGGCCCTCGCCCTCACCAGCGAAGGCTTCCCGGCGATGTTCTACGAAGTCGGACTCAAGCAAGTAGTCAGTAGCCGGTAGGCCCCGCGTTGAGAATGCTGACGCTGACGCCCGAACGAATCGCCGACCGCCGCGCATCGGCTCTCTACTGACGAATGCCCTTTGTCTTTCTACTGACTACTGACTACTGTCTACTGTCTACTTATGAAATCCCGCCGCCCGTTTCTGAAGCTGACTCTCGTCGTCCTCCTGCTCGCCGCCGCGTGCGCGGCGGCTTTCGTCGTCTTCTTCGTGCTGCGCGAGGAGAAGCCGCGGCCGACGCCCGTCGGGTGGCGGGCGCGGGTCGAGACGCTGGCGGGCGACGGCTCGCCGGGAGTCGAGGACGCCGCCGCGCTCGGCGGCGCGCGCTTCCGCGAGCCGTTCGGCGTCGCCGCCGACGACGAGGGTAACGTCTTCGTGACGGACGCGGGCGAGAGCAACCGCGTCCGCAAAATCTCGCCCGAGGGGCAGGTGACGACGCTCGCCGGCGGGCGCGAGGGCTTCGCCGACGGCGCGGGCGCGGCCGCCTCCTTCCACACCCCCTCCGCGCTCGCCCTCGACGATGAAGGCAACCTCTACGTCGCCGACACCGGCAACCACCGCGTGCGGAAGGTGACGAAGGAGGGCTTGGTGACGACGCTCGCCGGGTCGGGCGCGGCCGGCTACGCGGACGGCTCCGCCGCATCGGCGCAGTTCAACGCGCCCGTCGGAGTGGCCGTGGACGAGGAGGGCAACGTCTACGTCGCCGACACCTACAACGACCGCGTGCGGAAGGTGACGAAGGAGGGCTTGGTGACGACGCTCGCCGGGTCGGGCGGGCCGGGCCACGCCGACGGCCCCGCGCTCGCGGGCGCGCTCTTCGACACGCCCTGCGCCGTCGCCGTGGACAAGGAGGGCAATCTCTACGTCGCCGACTGCGGCAACATCCCACTCCGCAAACTCTCGAAGGACGGGCAGGTGACGACGCTCGCCGTCACGTCGCGGCAGCCGGACGGGCCGCCGCCCGGCGAGCTTTCGCGGCCGGCCGGACTCGCGCTCACGCACGACGGCTTCCTCTACGTCGCCGAACTCGGCGGCGGCCGCGTCGTGCAGGTCGCGCCCGACCTGACGGCGCGCGCCGTCGGCGGCCGCGGCT
>DATMVI010000377.1:0-5951 GCA_035563275.1 Pyrinomonadaceae bacterium | reverse complement strand
CGCGCGCGCGCGACGGGGCGTCTCCACGCCCACCGGCAACGCCGACTTCTGCGGCAGCCTCCCTCTCGTCCTGTTCCGGGGTGTTCATTCTCCGAGGTCGAAGCGCTTGCCGGCGTGGCCGTTGCCGCGGGCGAGCTGGTGGGTGCGGGCGCGCGCCTCGTAGTCGCCGACGGCCTGCGAGAGCAGCGTGTAGAGGCGGCGCAGGCGCTCGGCCGTCGAGCGCATTTCGAGCAGCTCCTGCTTGGCCGGCGCGTCCATCTCCATCACGGCCGCGACGAGGAAGGAGAGGCGCTCGGGGTCGGAGTCGGGCAGCTCGGGCAGCGCCGCGCGGTCGTCGTTGATCGTCCGCATGGCGCGCGCGATGCGCATGAAGACTTCGGTCACCTCGGCGGCGCGCTTTTCGAGGACGCGGGCGTCCGCCTCCTCGTCGGCGAAGAACTCGACGCGGGCGACGAGGTACGGGTCGCCGCGCTCGACGTACTCCCCGGCGCGGTAGCGGGCGACGCCGACCGTCAGGATGTTGGAGCGGCCGTCCGGCACGGGCTGCACCTCGATGACCTCGGCGGCGCAGCCGACGTGGCCGGCGGGCGGGCGCTCGCCGCCCCCCGCCGCGTCGAAGTAGGAGAGCCCGAAGAGGCTGTTCGAGGCGCGCACGTCGGCGAGCAGGCGGCGGTAGCGCGGCTCGAAGATGTGGAGCGGCAGCGGCACGCCGGGGAAGAGCACGACCGGCAGCGGGAACAAAGGCAACTCCCGCACGCCGCGCACCTTTTCCAGAGCCTCGGAGGACATAAAGAGCGTGAACCGTCGACCGTCAGCCGTGAATCGTGGCTGAGCGGCCCTCAGCTTGAAAGGTAAACCGCCGGCCGCGCGGCGCGTGCTTCGTCCGTCTGGCGATTCACGATTGACGATTCGCGGCCTTCTCAGCGTTGCGTTCGAGGGCGTGGAGCGCGCCGGCGGGGGCGGGCGCGTCCGGGGCGGCGCGCCCGGCCGGGTCGGCGGGCGCGAGCTTCTGCTCGATCAGGTCGAGGATTTCCTCGGGCGGCCGGTCGCCGAGGGCGAAGTCTTTGGCGTCGAGGACGAGGGCGGCCATCTCGGGGGCGCGGTCGCGGAAGCGCGCGTCGCGCGCGATCAGGTCTTCGACGATGCGCCGCTCGCGCTCCTTGCGCGAGGTGTCGGCCTCAAGCCCGGCGGCCACGGCGTACTCGACGGGGACGCTCTGGTTCTTGATCATCACGTGGAGCGCGCCCGTCTGCTCCAGAGCCTGCTCGCGCAGCTTTCGCAAATCGAGCAGGGAGTTTTTGAAGCCGAGGTGGCCGCGCAGCGCGATCTCGATGATCGGCTCGGGGGCGTCGGAGGCGGGGTCGTGGGCGCGCGCCTCGCGCCTGACCGTCTCGATCACGCCCTCGTGGACGGCCTCGGGGCTTTCCGCGCCCGACACGTCGAAGGAGAGGCGCTGGAAGGGGCGCTGGACGTAGTCGTTGATGAAGGTCGCTTTGACGTTGCGGTCGTCGTCGACTTCGACGAGGTAGGCGCCGCGCTCCTCGCGGTACTCGTCGATGGAGCAGGCTTCGAGCGAGCCGGGGTTGTAGGCCCAGCCGTCGATCTCGAAGCGCTTGTGCGTGTGGCCGAGCGCGACGTAGTCGACGAGCGCGCGCAGCTCCTTGAGCCGCTCGACCGAGAGCGCCGGGATGGGCCGGCTCAGTTGCCCCTCCACGTCGGTGTGCAGCATCAGGATGTTAAAGAGGTTCTCGCCGCGCGCGCGCCGCAGGGCGTCGGCGAGCATGGGGATGGCGACGTTGGCCGTCGTCCCGTACCAGTGCGAGCCGAAGATGCGCGCGCCCTTGATGTCGATGTAGGAGCCGGAGCGCTCGGCGTCGTCCCACGGCGTCATCGTCAGGGGGTTCTCTTCGTCGGAGGCGGGTTCGAGCAGGACGAGGTAGCCGGCCTGCGAGAACGAGCGCATCCAGCTGTAGGGCGAGACGGCGTCGCGGCGGTCGTGGTTGCCCTCGATGACGACGACGGGGATGCCGGCCTCTTTAAGAAGCTGGAGGCCGGCGAGGGCGTGGTTCATCGTCTGGGGGTCGATGTTGCGGCGGTCGAAGAAGTCGCCCGCGATGAGCATGAAGTCTACACGGCCGGGCAGCGCGTGGGTGGTGATGACGTCGTGCCAGCTCCGGAAGAAGTCCTTCGTGCGTTCTTCGAGGTTGTAGCGGCGGCAGCCGAGGTGCACGTCCGAGAGGTGTAAAAACTTAATCATCCGGTGCGTCTGATTCCCTTCCCGCGGCTTGATGGGGCGCTCTTAAACTCAACTGCGGTAAGGGACATTATACGCCATCCGAAAAAAAACGCGGAACGCCCGAGACGCTGCGGCCGGGCCGAAAGGGGGAGGCTCTTCGGGCCGGTCGGCTTGGTCTCGCGGCGTCCCGCGTCAGGCGGTAAAGCCCCCGCGACTCCGGGCAGGAGGTCATTTGGGAACGGGGGCTTGCGGCCGCGCGACGGCAGAAGGGATGCCGCCACGTTGCGCGGTCGCTTCACGGCCACTCGGTTTAGGGGCGGGCGAGGGCCGAACCGGCGAAACGTTTCAAAGAGCTTTAGAGTCAGGCGGCCGCGAGCCGCCGGGTGAGGACGGCGCGGCGGACGGTATCGAGCAGGCTCTCGACATCGAGCGGCTTGCTCAGGAAGCCGTCCGCGCCCCGGCGGACGCAGTCGCGCCGCACCTCCGGTGAGGCGTCGGTGCTGGCGACGAAGACCTTCGACGACGGCAGGTGTTGCTTGACGTAGTCGAGGATGCGCAGGCCCGTGTCGGGCGAGTCCTGCGTCGGCGGCAGGTGGAGGTCGAGGATCGAGACATCCGGCTCGTAGGCGGTGGCGCGGCGGATGGCCGACGAGAGGTTGTTGGCCGTCGTCACCTCGAACTCCTCGCACAGCGTCCAGAAGAGCTGCTGGGCGATGGCCTCGTCGTCGTCCACGATGAGAATTTTCGGCTTCATTTCTGCTCCCGTTGGGGCTTTCCCCCTGCCGGCACGCGGCCGGCGGTTCTACTTACGCCCGCCGCCGCGTCGCCGGATTCTCAAGGGGAGGAGCTTCACACGCAGGCCCCGCGTCGCAACGCCCGTGCCGCGCGCCCGCCCCGCGGATTTCCCGCCTAAAAGCCGCGCCCGCCCGCGAACCCGCCCGCCAAGTGTAGACGCCAGTGGACGCCCGGACGCCCGCCTGCGCACTCCTGAAGACAGACGGGGGCCGGGTGTCGGGGGCCGGGGGGACGACTGCCTGAACCCGGCCGCCGCCCCCGACGCCCGGCCCTTCTTCAGTTGATTTCCAGTTCGCTGATGAGGCGGTGGAGGTAGGAGCGGCTGATGCCGAGGCGGCGGGCGGCGGCGACGCGGTTGCCGCCCTCGGCTTGCAGGGCGGCGGCCACCATGCGGCGCTTGAGGGCGTGCATGGCGCCTTCGAGCGTCGTCTCGTCGGCGGCCGGGGCCGGGGCCGCGCCGCCCGCGGCCGGCACCGCCCGCAGCATCTTGTCGGGCAGGAATTCGAGGCCGAGCGGCGCGTCCTTCGTCAGCACGACGAGCCGCTCGACGAGGTTCTCAAGCTCGCGCACGTTGCCCGGCCAGTCGTACTCGCAGAGCGCCTCGACGAGCGCCGGTTCGAGCGCGGGCGTGGGCCGGCCGTGCTTCGCGGCCGCCTTCGCGGCGAAGTGCGCGGCCAGCACCGGCACGTCCTCGCGCCGCTCGCGCAGGGGCGGGAGGTGGAGCGGGACGACGTTGAGGCGGTAGAAGAGGTCTTGGCGGAACGCGCCGCGCGCGACCTCCTCTTCGAGGTCGCGGTTCGAGGCGGCGACGAGGCGGATGTCGACCTCGACGGTGCGCGTGCCGCCGACGCGCTCGAAGTTGCGCTCCTGAAGCGCGCGCAGCAGCTTGACCTGCATGGGCTGGGGCAGCTCGCCGACCTCGTCGAGGAAGAGCGTGCCGCCGTCGGCCAGCTCGAAGCGGCCTTTGCGCGCCGCGACCGCGCCCGTGAACGCCCCCTTCTCGTGGCCGAACAGCTCCGACTCGATGAGCGTCTCGGGCAGCGCCGCGCAGCTCACCGCGACGAAGGGGCGGTCGCGCCGCGCGCTCTCCTCGTGGACGGCGCGGGCTAAGACTTCCTTGCCCGTCCCGTTCTCGCCCGTGACGAGCAGCGTGGCGGTCGTGTCGGCGACGGCGCGCGCCTGCTTGAGCATGCGTTCGAGGGCCGGGCTTGAGCCGACGAAGCGGCCGAAGCCCTTGAACATCTCAAGCTCGTTGCGGAGCCGCAGGACTTCGGCTTCGAGGCGGCGGACGCGCGCCGCCTGCGCGACGATGTGCGAGACCTCGCCCTCGTCGAAAGGTTTCTGGAAGAAGCCGTAGGCCCCGCGGCGGATGGCTTCGAGCGCGTCCTCGCGGTCGGCGCTGGCCGTGATGACGACGACGGGCACGGCCGGGCGCTCGCCGCGCGCCGCCGCGACCACGGATAAGCCCTCCTCGATGCTCGTCGAGCGCGGCGACAGGCGCAGGTCGCAGATGACCACGTCCACGCGCTCACGCTGGAGCAGTTCGACCGCCTCCTGCCGCGCGGCCGCCTCCAGCACGCGGTGGCGCTCGGCCAGCGCCCAGCGCAACTGCTTGCGCAGCAGGTCGTCGTCGTCAACGACGAGCACCGTCGTCTTCTGTTCCGCCTCTCCGGTCATGTTTCTTCAAGAAGGTGGTGGCGAAGCTTCGCGCCCTTCGCGGAATTAATTCGCGCGCGGCCGGGGCCGGCGTGGCGTGCGCGGCCGTCGGCCCGGCGGTGAGTGAGGGTGTGGCGGCGGCGAACGCGGGGCGGTGAATGACGGAGCGGAAGGCGGCCGCCCCGGCGCGGCGCGCCGGAGACTCCCGCGTTCTCTTCCGCCCGCCCCGGCGGTCGGGCTGCTGACCGGACCCGAGGGGCGCGCCTGCCGGACTTTCAGTTGGTAAAACTTGGCGGTCGGGAAAAACGAAAGGGTCACTTCACGCGCCCGGCTCGCCCGTCTCGGGGTCGCGCGCCCCCTTCTGCGCGGGCGCGCGCCGGTCGGCGGAAATGATCAGGCGGGATGGTAGCACGACGCGGAAGCGCGTGCCAACGCCGAGCCTCGATTCGACTTCGAGCCGGCCGCCGTGCGCCTCGACCACCTCGCGGCAGGTGTAGAGGCCGAGGCCGATGCCCTTCGTCTTCGTCGTCGAGAACGGGCGGTAGAGGCGCGTGCGCAGGAACGTCTCGTCCATCCCGACGCCGGTGTCCGAGACGGCGAAGTAGACGAGGCCGTCGCCCAGCTCGCCGGCCTCGACCGTCAGCCTCCCGCCGGCCGCGCCCATCGCCTCGACGGCGTTGATGACGAGGTTCTCGAAGACGTTCTCGATGCGGTCGGGTTCGACCGTGGCGACGAGCCTGTCGGGCAGCTTCGCCTCGACCTCGTAGAGCGAGGCGTGCGGCTCGACGTTGGCGGCGAGCACGCGGCGGACGACGGCGACGAGGTCGGTCGGCCGCGCCTCGCGCCGGTACTCGCCCGAGAGCGATTTGACCGGCTCGCTCAGGCGCGCCACCAGCCGGCGCAGCTTGTCGGTCGCCTGCCGCAGGCTGTTGACGGCGTCGGCGCGGAACTCCTCGCGGTGGATGTGCTTCTCCATGTTGTTGACGAGCAGGGAGAGGCCCGCGATGGCGTTCTTCAGGTCGTGCGAGAGCATCGCCGACAGGCGCATGAAGGACTCGAACTGGCGCGTCTCGGAGGTGGTCGTGATGTGCGCGCGCAGGCGGTCGCTCATCTGGTTGAAGCTCTCGGCCAGCTCGCGCGTCTCGGCGCCCATCCCGCCAGTCTCGACGCGCTGGTTGAAGTCGCCGGCGGCGACGGCCTGCGCGCCGAGCGTGACGCGCCGCAGGTCGCGCGCGGCCCGGCCGGCGAAGGCCCAGACGAGCGC
>DATMVI010000376.1:0-2474 GCA_035563275.1 Pyrinomonadaceae bacterium | reverse complement strand
AGTCGGGACGACTTGCGATTGGCCCACATGGCTCGACACCACCTCCCGCCCGGAGGCGGCCCGCTTCTTCTTCGCGAGGCGGCCTACTTCTTCTTCGTCCGGCCCTTCTTCGTCGCGCGCGGCCGGCGGCCCCCGGTCTCCCCGGCCGTCGGGTCGCCGCCCTGCCCGTCGCCCGGCTGGTAGTCGCCGCCGCCGCCGTCGTCGGGCAGAGACGTGGCGCCCGTGTCGGCCCGCGACAGGGCGAGCGCGCCGTTCGGGTCGGCGACAGTCGCCGGCACTGCCTCGCCGCAGGGGCACTCGTGGTAAGCGAGGGCCGGGTTCTTCATGCTCCCGATCTTGTTGCTCATGTTCCGGCTGTTGATGATCACGTCCACGCGGCTGTTGAGCACCACGTCCACGCGGTCGTTGACGGGGAGGAAGGTGAGGCCGCCGGCCGAGGTGCGGAAGCCGGGCTTGCTGAAGAGCAGCTCGGAGTGGACGCCGGGCGCGCAGGCGCGCACGCGCCGCCGCGTCGCCTCGACGAACTCCCGGAGGAAGAGGTGCCAGCCCGTGTCGCGCGCGAACTCCAGAGAGCCGTAGTGCTCGGAGACCTGCGACCACGGGAAGTAGACGGCGAGGCCGTGCGAATACTGGACGGCCGGGCCGCTGTAGCACGAGCGCAAGATCATCCCGGCGCCCTTCTCGTCGCCGCGCAGGACGCGCTTCACCTCGCGGCAGGCGTCTTTGAGGTAGTCGCCCACCTGCATCCCGCGCATGACGGCCGTGCCCGTGCCCCACGGGTCGTCGCCCCCGTCGTCGCCGCCCGGCCCCTCGGACAGGAGGTTGCAGAAGTCGTAAAGGTCAACGTAGAGGTCGTCCTTGTAGGTCTGCGCCTCCCAGTGGGCGAGCAGGATGGCCCGCCGCCCGCCGTCGGTCTTCAGCTCCGCGCGCAGCGCCTCGGCGAGCCCGGCCACGGCCCTCTTCAAGTCGTCGCACCGGCCGAGGTCGCAGGCGGCGAGATCGACCGAGCGGCCGGCCGGGAGGTAGTCGCTGTAGTAAGTGGTGTAGAGGCCGACGATCTTATCGGCCAGCGCGGCCGTGCCGCCCGGCTCGTGCGCGTAGTCGGGGCTGTTGCTGTAGAGTTCGGTGAGGATGCGCTCGTAGGGCCAGCCCGTGTTCGGCTCGAAGCCCTCGGCCCCGACGAGGTACTTGACGTGCTGGCGCAGCTCGTAGCAGGTCTCGGCCATGCTCATCAGGCAGGAGTCTATGCCGAGCAGGTCGAACCTGAAATCCTCGTCGTCGAAGCCCTCGATGTAGGCGCGCACCTCGTCGCTCAGCTCGCCGCGCAGGTGCTCGCGCAACTCCTGCTTGATGTCCTTGCGCGCCTCGTTGAAGACCCATTGCAGCTTGGGGATGCTGAGGGCGTCGGGCGGGTCGGCGTCGCGCGAGAGGAAGGAGCCTTCGGCCCCGGCCCCGTGCCCGGCCAGCACCACCATGTACTTGCGGGCCAGCCCGTTGTCGGTGGTGACGGAGGTGACGAGGAAGTCCTTGACGACGCTGCGGTAGCTGGTCTCGGAGGTGTCGCGCGTGGCGACCACGTCGCGGCGGAGGCGGCCGTCCACGTCGCCGCGCCGGAGCACGTAGCGCACCTCGGCCCCGCCGAGGCCGCTCGCGTCGAGCTGGGCCACGACCTTGACGTTCGAGTCGGCCGTGTCGTGGGTCAGCCCGCGCGAGTCGAGCCGGGGCATCGCGCGCTTCATCTCCTTGAGCGCGTAGACGCACTCCTCGGCGAGGTTGTTCTCGCCGGCGAGGTAGACCATCACGGTCCAGTCGTTAATGCTGTCGTCGGGGTTCATGGTGAGAGGGGCGCTCCTGACTGTTGAGGTGAATTCACGAAAGAGGATTTGAGACCCGGCGGATGCGCGCCGGCCCGCTGGCTCCGTTGAGACGGCGCAGGTGAATCTATTACAAACCGGCGAAAAGTCAAGCACATTAAATCGGCCGGGCGGCGGGCGTAGAGGCCGGCGGTCGCCGCCGCAGGGTTCGCGGGCGAAGACGCGGAGGGCACGGAGAAGAGGTTGATTTCTCCGTGCCCTCCGCGAACTCCGTGTGGTAGACCGCCCGGCCGCGCGCCCGGCGCTGACCCGGCCGGGTCGGCGCGCTCCTTATTCGACGTAGGACTCGGTGAGCTTGCGGAAGTGGTAGCCCATCGCGGCCAGCGTCACGGCGTGGGCGAAGTTGTGCCGGTGCGAGGTGGTGGCGCGCCGCAGGTAGCGCCAGAAGTCCGCGCGCGCGCGGTCGCGCACCCCGAGCGTGAGGATGATGCGGCCGAGCGCGGCCGCGTCGTGCAGGAGGTTGCTGCCGCGCGGGGCCGGCCCCTGCGTCAGGTGCGACAGGCAGTCGAGCGCGCGCTGGTAGTATTCCGCCGGGCTGTAGATGGTGCGCAGAATCTTCTTGTAGCCCTCGACGAGCCGCGCCGGGTCCATGCGCGGGAC
>DATMVI010000375.1:0-17523 GCA_035563275.1 Pyrinomonadaceae bacterium | reverse complement strand
CATCCCGCCGGACGCGCCGCACGAGGCCGCGGCGGTCGCCGCCGACGGCGGTCTCGGCAACGAAGTGAGGTCGCGACTCGTCGGGGGGGCCGGGCTGACCGGCGGGCAGGGCGGCGAGGTGAACGCGGGCGGGCGCGTCTACGACGTGCAGGCCGTGTCGCTCGCGGGCGGCGCGACGCTCGTCGCCGCGCGCGAGCGGCGCGACGACCCGAGCCTGCGCCAGCTCACGGCCGGCGCGCAGACCTTCGAAGACTTCCGCCGCAACCAGCGCAAGGTGCGCGCCCTCGGCCTCTCGACGCTCGGGCTGCTCACGCTGATGCTCCTCTTCGCGGCGACGTGGAGCGCCATCCACCTCGCGCGGGGCATCGGCCAGCCCATCCGCGCGCTCGCCGAGGCGGCCGGCGAGGTGGCCGGCGGCAACCTCGACTACCGCGTCCAGACCATCGCCGACGACGAGCTGGCCGTCCTCGCCGCCGCCTTCAACGACATGACGGCGCAGCTCGCCGAGAACCGCGGCCGCATCGAGCGCGACGCCGCCGAGCTGGGCGAGAAGAACCTCGCGCTCGAAGAGCGGCGCGACTACATCGAGACCGTGCTGCAAACGGTCTCGACCGGCGTCATCTCGCTCGACGGCGAGAACCGCCTGACGACGATCAACGCCGCCGCGCTCGCCATGCTCCGGCTCGAAGACGCGCCCGCCCCTTCGACGCCTCTGGCCGAGGTCGTCAGCGTCGGGGACTACGCCGTGCTCGAACGCGTCCTGTGGCGCGCGCGCCTGCGCGGCCGCGCGGCCGAGCAGATGGAGCTGGCCCGCGGCCCCGCGCACGAGGGCGGCCTGATCCCCGTCGCCCTGACGGCCACGGCGCTCAGCCCGCGCGCGGGCGAGAATCGCCGCGGCATCGTGCTCGTCATCGAAGACCTCTCGGAGCTGCTCGCGGCGCAGCGCGCCGCCGCGTGGAGCGAGGTCGCGCGCCGCCTCGCGCACGAGATCAAGAACCCGCTCACGCCCATCCAGCTTTCGGCCGAGCGCATCGCGCGCAACTTCCGACGCCGCGAAGAAGCGAACGGAGACGCGCACCCTGCGCGCGTGGGCAACGGCAACGGGCACGCCGCGGGGCCGGAGGGCGAGCGCGTCGCCCGCATCGTCGAGGAGTGCACGCAGACGATCAGCCGCGAGGTCGCGGGGCTGAAGGCGCTCGTCGACGAGTTCACGCGCTTCGCCCGCCTGCCGCACGCGCGGCTCGAACCGGCCGACCTCAATCAGGTGGTGCGGCAGGCCGTCTCGCTCTACGAAGACCGCCTCGACGGCGTCCGCATGGACGTGCTGCTCGCGCCGAGCCTGCCGGGCGCGCTGCTCGACGCCGAGCAGTTGCGCCGCGTCTTCGTCAACCTCATCGACAACTCGCTCGAAGCGCTCTCCGAGGCCGAGGGCGACCGCCGCATCACCGTCGCCACCGCCCACGACCCGGCGCGCGGCCTGCTCATCGCCGAGGTCGCCGACACCGGCCACGGCATCGCCCGCCACGACTTCGCGCGCCTCTTCCAACCCCACTTCTCGACCCGCCGCCGCGGCACCGGACTCGGCCTCGCCATCGTCCACCGGATTATGACCGAGCACGGCGGCCGCATCCGCGCCGAGTCGAACCGGCCGCGCGGCGCGAGGATGATTATCGAGTTGCCCGTGGCCGAGGAGGCGCGCGACGCGAGCTGAAAGGGATGGCCGATTCCGTTCTCATCGTTGACGACGAGCGGGGCATCCGCGAGACCCTGCGCGCGGTGCTCGAAGACGAGGGCTTCGAGGCCGAGGCGGTCGGGTCGGGCGAGGAGTGTCTGCGCGCGGTCGAGCGGCGCGCGTTCGGCTGCCTGCTGCTCGACGTGTGGCTGCCCGGCATCGACGGGCTGGAGACCCTGCGGCGCCTGCGCGAGACGGGGACGGAGGCGGCCGTCGTGATGATCTCGGGCCACGGCACCATCGAGACGGCCGTGCGCGCCACGAAGCTCGGCGCGTTCGACTTCATCGAGAAGCCGCTCTCCATCGAGAAGACCGTGCTCACCGTCCGCAACGCGCTCCGCCAGCGCGAACTCGTCCGCGTCAACGCCGCGCTCAGCGAGGAGTTGGCCGACGAGTGGGTGATGGTCGGCGAGTCGGTGGCGATGCGCGCGCTCCGCAAGCAGATCGCGCTGGTCGCGCCCACGGACGGCCGCGTCCTCATCTACGGCGAGTCGGGGACGGGCAAGGAGCTGGTCGCGCGCGCCATCCACGCGCGCAGCCTGCGCGCGCACGCCCCCTTCGTCGAGCTGAACTGCTCGGCCGTGCCCGAGGAGCTGATCGAGTCGGAGCTGTTCGGCCACGCGCGCGGCGCGTTCACCGGCGCGACCCACCCGAAGCGCGGCAAGTTCGAGCTGGCCGACGGCGCGACCCTGCTGCTCGACGAGGTCGGCGACATGAGCCCGCGGATGCAGGCCAAAGTCCTGCGCGTGCTCGAAGAGCAGCGCTTCGAGCCGGTCGGCGGCGCCACCCCGATGCGCGTGGACGTGCGCGTGCTCGCGGCGACCAACAAGCGGCTCGAAGTCGAGATCGAGCGCGGCACGTTCCGCGCCGACCTGCTCTACCGCCTCAACGTCATCCCGTTCGAGATACCGCCCCTGCGCGAGCGGCTCGAAGACGTGCCGCTCCTCGTCGAGCACTTCAACCGCAAGTTCTCGCGCGCCTACAAGAAGAAGCCGAAGCGCTTCGAGCCGGACGCGGTCGAGGCGCTGCGAAACTACGCGTGGCCCGGCAACGTGAGGGAGCTGCGCAACACCGTCGAGCGCGTCGTCATCATGCACACCGGCGCGCGCGTCTCGGCCGCCGACATCCCGCCCCTCGGCGCGGACGAGCCGGCCCCCGCGCCCGCGCGCTTCTCCACCTTCCGCGACGCCAGCGAGGCCCACCAGCGCGACTTCATCCGCGCCAAGCTCGCCGAGGCCGAGGGCAACGTCTCGCGCGCCGCCGAACTCATGGGCATGGACCGCAGCCACCTCTACCGCCGCATGCGCGCCCTCGGCATCAACGTCCGCGAGGAGCGCGCCGGCACGAACTGAGCGCGCCGCGTTCGGGCGCGAACAACGAGAGGCGGGGCGCGGCGGCTACTTTGCTGCCGCGCCCCGCCTCTCTGCGTTACGGGGTTAAAGCTCCGGGGCCGGCCGGCGGGTCAGTGCCGGGCGACCTCGCCCCACTTGGCCGGGTCGTGCTCGATGTAGACGAACTTCCACGCGTGGAGCGTGCCGACGTTGGGGTACATGCCTTTGACGTAGGGCTTCTTGACCCAGTTGGTGGCGGGCGTCCAGATGGGGATGACGGGCTGCTGTTCGAGCATGAAGGCCTCGGCCTTCGCCAGCAGCTCGTAGCGCCTCTGCCGGTCGGGCGTGCGGTTGGCCTCGTCGAGCATGGCCGCGAACTTCGGGTCGTACCAGCCGGTCGCGTTGTTGCCGCCGACGGTGTGCAGGAGGCTCAGGAAGCCGTAGGGGTCGAGGAAGTCGGCGCTCCAGCCGGCGCGGGCGAAGCCCTTGTAGTCGAGCTTGGAGCGCGCGCTGAGGTAGGTCTTGAACTCGACGCCGCGCAGCGGGACGGTGATGCCGAGGTTCTGCTTCCACTGCTGCTGGATGAACTCGGTGAACAGCCGCACCGACTCGTGCGCGTTGTACATCAGCTCGACCTCGGAGACGGGGAACTTCGACGGGTCGAACTTGCCCGAGGCGTCGCGGTAGCCGGCCTCGGCGAGCAGCTGCTTGGCGCGCTCGGGGTTGAAGTCGTCGCCCTTCGGCTGCGGGTAGCCGGGGAACATCCCCTCGGGCGTGAAGGCCGTGAGCGGCTTGACGACGCGCTTCCAGTCGGCCATCGCGCGCCGGTTGAGCGCCATGTTGAAGGCGCGGCGCACGCGCACGTCGTTCATCGGCGGCTTGGTGACGTTGACGGTCAGGAACTCGATGGCGGCCTCGGGCGCGTCCATGTAGTCCTTGAGCGGGCGGATCATGTCGATCCAAGAGGCCGGCACGGTGTGGTTGAGGACGGCGTCGACCTCCCCGGCCTTGTAGAGGTTCATTATCGTCGTGTTGCTGTCCGACGGGTAGAAGTGAATCTCGTCGAGGCGGACGCGGCCCGCGTCCCAGTACATCGGGTCGCGCTCGACGATCAGCTCGTCGTAGGGCCTCCACGCCTTGAGGCGGAACGGGCCGCAGGTGATGATGTTGCCGGGCTTCGTCCAGCCGGCGTCGCCGTGGCGCTCGATGGCGCGGCGCGGGACGAGGCGGAAGAACTGGTGCGGGAGCAGGCCGACGAAGTAGGGCGCGCTCTGCGAGAGCGTGATGCGGACGGTGTAGTCGTCGACGGCCTCGACGCCGAGGTCTTCGGCCCTGACGGGGACGAACTCCTTGCCCTCGACGGCGGCCTTCAGGCTCGGGTTGGCCTTGAACTCCTTCTCGCGCCCCTTCTCGTCGCCGGCCACCGTCAGCCGCAGCGCGTCGGCCAGCCCCGCGGGGATGACCTGCGGCTGCGAGCCCTCGGGCGCGGGCACGTCCTTCGCCAGCAGGAAGCGGCCGGTCTGCGGGTCGCGGACGAACGCGCCGGCGTGGTTGAAGGCCTCGGCGTAGAGGATGTAGTAGCCGTAGTAGGCGTTGCGCGAGGCGAAGGCCGGGGCCATGCCGCGGCGGATGGTGTAGACGAAGTCGTGGGCCGTGATGGGCTGGCCGTCCGACCAGCGCGCGTTGCGGCGCAGGCGGAAGGTGAAGACGGTCGAGTCCGGGCTCGACTCCCAGCTCTCGGCGACGGCCGGCATCGCCTCCATCGTCTGCGGGTGGTACTCGACCAAGCCCTCGTAGAGCGCCATGTAGATGCGCGCCTCGGGCTGGCCCGTGCTCACCTGCGGGTCGAGCGACTCGGGCTCGGAGCCGGAGATGTAGCGCAGCACCTGCCCGGCGGGCGGCTCGGTCTTGCCGAAGTATTCGGGGCGGGCGGCGCTCGAAGCGCAGGAGGCGAGGAGCAGGGGGAGCGCGGCGGCGAGGGCCAGCGCCCGCGTCGCGCGGCGCGGCAGGGCGCTGGCCCGGAGTGCTGCTGTGAATTTCATGGCCGGTTTCCTCGTGCGGAAGGGGCTGGTCGGGGGCCGGGGCATTCGAACCCCCGGCGAAGGACGCGCCACAGTTGTAGACGGATTCCGGGGCGGAGTCAATAGGCCGCGTCTTCGGGGGCCGCCTCCGCCGCCCGAAAAATGGCGCGAAACCGGCGAAAATAGCGGCGGACGAAAAGCACGGGGTGGCGCATCTGAATTGATTCGGGGTCGGGGGCGCGCGGCGTTGACACCCGTCACGAAATACCGTATCTGTAACAATGCCGCTCGTGCGCGAGGGCGCGCGCGGCGGCGGCTTAAGTTAAGGACTGATAATGGACTACACGACCAGAGAACTGCTCAAGCGCTACGCGAAACTCGCCGTCGGGCAGCCCTTCGCGCCCGTGCTGCTCAACATCCTCGTGACGAGCGTCTGCGACATGCGCTGCACGCACTGCTTCTTCACCGACGAGCTCGACGACCGCCCGCGCAAGAAGTTGCAGATGAAGACGCACGAGATCGCGCGCATCTCGGAGACTCTGGGCGGCAACCTCGGCGTGCTCATCCTCGCCGGCGGCGAGCCGTTCACGCGCAAGGACTTGCCCGAGATCGTCCGCGCCTTCTACGAGAACAACCGCCTCGAAAGCGTCTACCTGATGTCGAACGGGCAGATTCAGAAGAGAATCCTGCCCGACGTTTCGCGCATCCTCGAAGAGTGCCCGAACCTCAACGTCACCGTGGCCCTCGGCATCGACGGCCTCAAGGAGCAGCACGAGAAGATTCGGCAGAAGCCCGGCTCGTGGGACATCGCGGTCGACACGGCCCGCCGGCTTCAGGCCATCAAGCGCGAGCGGCCGCGCCTCGACATCCAGACCTGCACCTGCTTCATGCACTCGAATCAGGACACCATCTTCGAGTGGTACGACTTCCTCAAGTACGAGCTGAGGCCGGACAAGGTTAACTTCAACTACATCCGGCCGCCCTCGGCCGACCCCGTCGAGCTCGACATCGACCACGAGCGTTACGCCAAGCTCGCGCGGATGATCGACGACGACTCGCGCCGCGCCGCCATCAAGAACAACTACGGCGGCGAGGCCGGCTACTTCAAGGCCGCCATCGACATCTACATGCACGGCCTCATCGACCGCGCGCAGCGCGAGCAGAAGGCGCAGATGAAGTGCTACGCCGGGACGGCCGGCGCGGTCATCTACGACGAGGGCACGGTCTCGTCGTGCGAGAACAAGTCGGCCGTCGGCAACCTGCGCGACCACGACTGGAATTTCCAGTCGCTCTGGCGCTCCGAGGCGATGAAGGCGCGGCGCAAGGAGGCGGCCGACGGCTGCTTCTGCACGCACGAGTCGAACAGCTACTACCCGTCGCTGCCCTTCAACCCCCGCCACCTCATCCAGATCAAGCGCCTTGAGCGCGAGATGAAGAAGGCCGGCAGGGAACTGGCCCGGCGCGAAGAGGCCGAGGGGCTCGCGGTCAAAGCCTGACAATGCCACAAAGCGCAGTCCCGAAAATCTTAATCATCTCCTCGGACACGGGGGGCGGCCACAGGTCTGCGGCCGCGGCCATCGTCGCCGGGGTGCAGAAGTTTTTCGCGGGCGACTCCTACGCCGTGCGCGTCGTGCGCGCCGTCGAGGAGTCGCACCACCTCTCGGACAAGCTCGTGCGGCTCTACAACTGGGTGCTGCGCCACCGCCAGCACTGGATGAAGTACCTCTACTGGGCCGTCAACCGCTTCCGCCCCGAGACGCGCGAGTTCTTCTACCGCCGCTCGGTCGGCTTCATCCGCGAGCTCTTCGAGCGCTGGTGCCTGCACGTCGTCGTCAGCGTCCACCCCCTGACGCAGCACGCCTTCGCGCGCGTGCTGCGCGAGCTCGGCCTCGCCGACAAGGTTCCGCTCGTCACCGTCGTCACAGACCCCTGCTACGGCTTCTGGAGGGGCTGGGCCTGCGACGACGTGCGCCTCTACCTCGTCGCCAGCGAGGAGGCGCGCCAGCAGTTGATCGACTACGGCGTCTCGCCCGCGCGCATCAAGGTCTCGGGGATGCCCGTCCACCCGAAGTTCGAGCAGCCGGACGAGCGGGCCGCGCAGGCCGCGCGCCGCGCCCTCGGCCTCGACCCCGAGAAGTTCACCGTCTTCGTCAACGCCGGCTGGGTCGGCGGCGGCAACATCCCGCAGATTTTCCGGGAACTCGCGCGCGGCGAGCTCGACGTGCAGGCCATCTTCCTCGCCGGCAAGAACGAGGAGCTGCGCGCCGAGGCCGAGACTCTGGCCGCGGCGGCGAAGTTCCCCGTCAAGGTCATCGGCTACTCGGAGCAGATCGAGCAGTTGATGCAGGCCGCCAACGTGATGGTCTCGAAGCTCGGCGGGCTGACGACCTTCGAGGCGCTGGCCTGCCGCGTGCCGATCATCGCCGACGCCACGACGCCCCCGATGCCGCAGGAGTCGGGCGCGGCCAAAATGCTCGCGCGGCGCGGCGCGGGCGTCCTGCTCGGTCGCGCCGGCGACATCGTGCCCGTCGTGCGCCGCATGGTCGAGGACTCGCGCTACTACGCCGGGTTGCGCGCGGCGGCGGCGAGCGTCGGCCGGCCCGACGCCACGCGCCGCATCGTCGAAGAGATCGCCGCCCTCCTGCCCGCGCCCCCCGAAGACGAGAACGTCGCCGAAATCAGGTCGGCTTAGCCGACGGTTTCGGGTTTGAAATTCCGGGTTCCGAGTTAAAGAGCGGAGGCCCGGCCGCGAGTGAGGGCGTCGAGCTTGACGAAGGCGGCGACGCCCTCACTCGCGGCCGGGCCTTTGTCTGCCACCCGAACCCGGAACTCGAAACCCCCTTCGGTTGACGCGCCCTCCGGCTTTAAGTTTTAATCAGCCTGCTCGTTCCAACACAGACCGATTCGCCCCCGCGGCGCTCTGGGCCGGGGCGTCTACGTCCGGGAGACCGTCACTTTGAGTCTTCTTCTCGAAGGGAAGCGCGCGTTCGTGTCCGGCGGCACGCGCGGCATCGGGGCCGCCATCTGCGAAGTCTTCGCGCGCGAGGGCGCGGACGTGGCCTTCAACTACCACTCGCGCGAAGACCTCGCCGCCGAAACTGTCTCGAAGATCGAGGCCCACGGCCGCCGCGCCAAAGGCTACAAAATCTCGGTCACCGACCGCCACGGCCTCAAGAAGATGACGCGCGAGCTGGTCGAGGAGTGGGGCGGTCTCGACGTGCTCGTCAACAACGCCGCCATCAACCGCGGCGACAACTTCGCCACCACCACCGACCGCGCGTGGGACTTGGTCATCGACACCAACGTCAACAGCCTCTTCGCCGTCACCAAGCCGATCTACAAGCAGATGATCCGCCGCCGCAAAGGCTCGATCCTCAACATCACCTCCATCGGGGCCATCCGAGCGCTGCCCACGGCCGTCCACTACGCCACGTCGAAGGCGGCCGTCATCGGCTTCACCAAGTGCCTCGCGCGCGAGGCCGCCAACTTCGGCGTCGCCGTCAACGCCATCGCCGCCGGCATCTTCGACACCGAACTCGCGCACGAACTCCCCGACCGCCTCATCGAGATGCACAAGTTCTGGGCCGCCGCCGGCCGCATGGGCCGCCCCGCCGAGCTGGCCGAAATCGCCGCCTTCCTCGTCAGCGACCGCAACAGCTTTATGAACGGCGAGATCGTCATCGTGGACGGCGGGGCGGTCACGTGAAAGCTTCGAGTTTGAAGCTCCGAGTCCCGAGTTAAGACCACAGTCGGAGGCCCGAACGTGGGGGAGGGCGTTGAAGGTCACGACGACCGTCAACGCCCTCCCCCACGTTCGGGCCTCCGTTCTTAACTCGAAACCCGGAGCTTTATCCGCCCTAGCTGAAATTGAATTTCATTATTAAGTCCTTTGTTATCAAGGAATAGCTTGACAGGCCGGGGGGCGGAAGTTACTATCGTCTCGACTTTGAAAACCCCTCGGCAGGCGGTCTTTCCTTTGGAGGCGACGATGGCTAACACGGAGCTGATCGACAACTTGAACCGCGCGCTCAGCCTTGAGCTGGCGGGCGTCATTCAGTACCTTCAGCACAGCTTTCTGGTGACGGGGCCGGAGCGCGAGGTCTTCCGCAAATTCTTCCGCGACATGAGCGAGGAGGCGCAGGATCACGCCACGCTGCTCGGCGACAAGATTGTCGCCCTCGGCGGCGTCCCGACGGTCGAGCCGGGCGACATCATGCAGTCCACCGACCTCGCCGAGATGCTCCGTCAGGATTTGGGGCTGGAGCGCACCGCCATGGAGGCTTACGTCGCCGCGTGGAAATCCTGCACCGATAACGAGCTGGGGACTCGCTTCCTGCTCGAAGAGCGCATCGCCGAGGAGCAGCGCCACATCGAGGAGTTCGAGAAGCTGACGAGCGAGCGCAGGGCCAACGTCACGCGCGAGAAGATCACGCTCCGGCAGGTGAGTTAAGGGAAGAGTCGGAAACGAGAACGCGGCGGCCCGTCGAAGCTGACGGGCCGCCGCGTTCCTGCGTGCGGAGATTTTATGAGAGCGGAGGCAGTTGGATGACCTGCGCCGGCTTCGGCGTCTCGCCCGCGTCGGCGCGGCGGCGGCTGATGCGGTGGCGCGCGACGGTGATGGCGCGGTGCAACTCGTCGAGTTGGTCGGCCTCAACGCGGATGGTCTTCTGGCAGCACCAGCCGAGACCTTCCGTCCACGTCGAGTAGCGGAGCGCCACGCGCTCCTCGCCCGGCTCGAAAACGACTTCCACCTTCTGTTCGGGGCGCGCGTGGTGGAGGGGCTGCGCCGCCTTCATCTCGGGTTGCATGACGGTCTGTTCGGCTCCTCGGGAAAACATCGTGCTCGACTCCAATTTCATCGCCGGTGATGGTCTGAAATTGAAATCCAATTTCAAGACGGGATTATCGGCGAAGGGCGTCGAAGCTGTCAAGTAAAATTCTCTCGGTCGCTTTTTTGGCGCCTCGCGGCTTGCGGCGGCGACTGCGACCGCCGCGACGCCGGAGAGGCGCGGCTCGGGTCTGGGCGATTAGCCGGAAGGGTTGTTTTCGAGGGCCTTGAGGCGTTGTTCGAGCGCGCGGAGGGTGCGCTGCATTTCGCCCAAACGTCGGAAGGCCGCCGTGGCCCGCAGCCACTCGCGGTTGTCGAAGGCGGGGATACCCGACAGCATCTTCCCCGAAGGGACGTTGTGGCTCGTCGCGCTCTTGGCGGTGATGACCACGTCGTCGCCGAGGGTGAGGTGGCCGGCGACGCCGACCTGCCCGGCGAGGATTACGCGGCGGCCGACGTGGGAGCTGCCCGCCAACCCCACCTGCGCGCACAGCAGAGAGTCCTCGCCCACGGTGCAGGAGTGGCCGATCTGGACGAGGTTGTCGATCTTGACGCCGCGCTTAATCCTCGTCTCGCCGACCGATGCGCAGTCGATGGTCGCGCCCGCGCCGATCTCCACGTCGTCCTCGACGACGACCCGCCCCGTCTGCGGAATCTTCAGCCAGCGCCCCTGCTCGTCCTTCGCGTAGCCGAACCCGTCGGAGCCCACGACGGCGTTGTTGTGGATGCGGACGCGGCTGCCGACCTGCGTGCCCTCGCGCAGCGCGACGCCCGAGTGAATCTCCGAGTCGTCGCCGACGGTGACGCCCTCGTAGAGGGTCGCGTTCGGGTGGACGCGGACGCGGTCACCGAGCACGGCGTTCGGGCCGACGACGGCGCACGCGCCGACGGCGACGCCGACGCCCAAGCGCGCCGAAGGGTGGACGACCGCCGAAGGGTGGACGAAGGCTTCGAACTCCGGCTCGGGGTGGAAGACGCGCAGCGCGCGCGTGTAGGCGAGGTAAGGGTCGGGCGCGCGCAGCACGGCGAGGTCGGGGCGCCCGGCCTCGACGCCCTCGGCGAGGTAGACGGCCGAGGCGCGCGTCGTCGCCAGCCGCGGCGTGTAGCGCGGGTTGGCGAGGAAGGTGACGTGGCCAGCCTCAGCCTCGTCGAGCCCCGCGGCCCCGGCGATCTCAAGCTCGGAAAAATCCCCCTCGACGCGCGCGCCGGTCAGCCCGGCCAGTTCTGAAAGTTTCATGGCGAAAATTTATCGCACAACAATAGCCGGAGGCCAGAGACTGGGGGCCGGATGCCGGTTGAAAGCGGACGCGGGAGGCGGCCCGAGGACGGTGATTGCGGTAACCCGTCGCTCGGCCGCGGGCCGCGAGTCTCAAGTCTCCGGCCTCACTCACATGAGATTGACGGGGTCGATCTCGACGTTGACGGAGTTCACGTCGCAGCCGGGGACGCGCGCGGCGTCGGCCAGCGCCAGCTCGATGACCTCGCGCAGGCGCGGCCGGCTGCGCGACTTGAGGAGAATCTGGACGCGGTGCTCGCCGCGCAAACGGGCGAGGGGGGCGGGCGCGGGGCCGAGGACGCGGACGTGGCGCTCGGCGTTGGCGTCGTCGAGGGCGCGGCGCAACTCGGCGGCCGTCGCCTGCACGCGCGAAAGGTCTTCGCCGCGCGCGAGCAGCGAGGCGAGGGCGACGAAGGGCGGGTAGCTGAGGCCGCGGCGGTAGTTGATCTCCTCCTCGAAGAAGCCCTCGTAGTCCTGCGCGCAGGCGTGGCGCAGCGCGTAGTGGTGCGGGTGGTAGGTCTGTATGAGGACGCGGCCGGGCAGGTCTCCGCGGCCGGCGCGGCCCGCGACCTGCGTGATGAGCTGGAAGGTGCGCTCGGCGGCGCGGAAGTCGGGCAGCGCGAGGCCGGCGTCGACGGAGACGACGCCGACCAGCGTGACGTTCGGGAAGTCGTGGCCTTTGGCGATCATCTGCGTGCCGACGAGCATGTCCAACTCGCCCGCGCCGAAGCTGAGGATGGTCTGCTCGTAGGTCGAGCGCCGGGCGGTCGTGTCGCGGTCGAGGCGCGCGATGCGCAAGCCGGGGAAGCGGGCGCGCAGGATTTCTTCGAGCTGCTCCGTCCCCTCGCCGACGTAGTGCATGAACGGGCCTTTGCAGGCGGGGCAGCCCGAGGGCACGCGCTGGCGCAGGTTGCAGTAGTGGCAGATGAGGCAGCCCTCGCTGCGGTGGTAGGTGAGCGTCACGTCGCAGTTGTCGCAGTTGATGCGCTCGCCGCACGAGCGGCACAGGACGAAGCTCGAATAGCCGCGGCGGTTGAGCAGCACGATGGACTGCTCGCCGCGCGCGTGCGTCTCATCGATGGCCGAGATCAGTTCGGGGGCGAAGACCTCGGGGCGGCCGCCGGCGCGGAAGACCTCGCGCATGTCCACGATCTCGGCGCGGGCCATCGCGCGGCCGGCGATGCGGCTGGGCAGTTGCAGGTAGCGATACTTGCCCCCGCGCGCGTTCTGGAAAGACTCCATCGAGGGCGTGGCCGAGCCGAGGACGACCACGGCGCGTTCGAGCTTGGCGCGCATCACGGCCGTGTCGCGCCCGTGGTAGTAGGGCGACTCCTGCTGCCGGTAGCTGGATTCGTGCTCCTCGTCGACGACGATGACGCCGAGGTCTGCGACGGGCGCGAAGACGGCCGACCGCGTGCCGATGACGACGCGCGCCTCGCCTCGCCGCAGGCGGTGCCACTCGTCGAAGCGCTCGCCCGTGGTCAGAGACGAATGGAAGATGGCGACGGCGTCGCCGAAGTGGGCGCGCAGGCGGCGCGAGAAGACGGGCGTGAGCGCGATCTCGGGGACGAGC
Organism: Pyrinomonadaceae bacterium; assembly: GCA_035563275.1. Classification (GTDB taxonomy): domain Bacteria; phylum Acidobacteriota; class Blastocatellia; order Pyrinomonadales; family Pyrinomonadaceae; genus QHXN01. Next base: position 4,762 of record DATMVI010000375.1, on the reverse strand, counting down.
ATCATCGCCGTCCTCCCGCGGCGCAGCGCCTCGCGCATGGCGCGGATGTAGATTTCGGTCTTGCCGCTGCCGGTCACGCCGTGCAGAAGGAAGGGCGCGAAGCCGCCGCCGGCCTGCGCCTCGCCGATCTCGGCGAGCGCCGCGGCCTGCTCGCCGGTCAGCTTCAACTCGTCGCGCTCCGGCAGCCGCGCGCCCGCCAGCGGGTCGCGCCGCACGTCGCGCACGTAGACTTCGAGGACGCCGCGCCGCTCCAGCGTCTGCACGGACGAAGCGCCCGCCTCGGCGGCTTCGAGCAGTTCGGCGAAGAGCATCTCGCCGCCGCACCCGATGAGCGCGCCCACGATTCTCTGCTGCGCGGCCGAAAGCTCGCGCGCGCCGTCGCCCTCGTGGCGCTCGGACGGGAGCAGGCGGACGGCCTTGCGCCGCTTGGCGCGGGCCTGCGCGCTGCGCGCGCGGTGCGAGACCGTGACCCAGCCGGCGCGCTCCAGCTCGCGCACGGCCTTCGCGGCGCGCGCCTGCCCGACCTCGCGGGCCGCCTCGCGCAGCGTCGTCGAGCCTTCGACCGAGGCGAGGCGCAGGACGTGCGCCTTCGCCGTGGCCGCGCGCCGCGGCGGGAGACGCGCCAGCTCGTCCAAGCCTTCGGCCGTGACGGCGACGACCTGCTCGACGGTCGAGTTCAGCCCGGCCGGCAGCGCGGCCTTCAAGACCTCGCCCCACGGCGCGGCGTAGTAGTCGCTGATCCAGCGCGTGATCTCGAGGACTTCGGGGGTGATGAGCGGCTCGGCGTCGAGCAGCTCTTCGGCCTCCTTCAAATCTTCGTCGGCGAGGCCGTCGGCCGGGTCGAGCGCGTCGTGGAGGGCGACGACGTAGCCGGTCGTGAGCGTCCGGCCGAAGGGCACGAGCAGGCGCGCGCCGACCCTCGCCGCCTCGCGCAGCGCGAGCGGCAGGCGGTAGGTGAAGGTCTGCGCGAGGCGCAGCGGCAGCGCGACCTCGGCGTAGAGCGGCGCGGCGGTTTCGATGGCAGGGGCGGCGGAACGCACGGCCGACTACGTTAACTTGAAGGCGGGAAAAGTTGAAGCGGGGAGGGGCGTTTCGAGTCCCGGGTTCGGATGACAGACGCAGGCCCGGCCGCGGGGGAGGGCGTTGAGCTGTAGGTCAGCGTCAACGCCCTCCCCCGCGGCCGGGCCTCCGTTCTTTAACTCGAAACCTTTTATTCGATGTCGAGCGGGTTGTTGAAGAGCGCGGGCAGGCGGATGCTGCCGTGGCCGGCCTGCGGGAAGTTGGGCGCGTTGCGGTCGCCGGGGTTGAGGTTCGAGACCGTGTCGTCGGGCGGGAAGAGGACGAGCGAGCTGAGGAAGACCAGCAGGTTCGCCTCGTCAACCGGCGAGAGCGCGGCGAAGGCGTCGCGCGCGGCCTGCGCCTCGCCGCCGTGGCGGAGGATGACCTGCTTGAGGTTCACGCTCCGGCCGTCGTGCCCGTAGGGGCTGGTCGAGCCGACGCCCCACAGCGGGATCGTCAGAAACTCCTTCTGCAAACCCCCGTTGTAGTTGCGCTCCCAGAAGTTCGGGCCGAGGTCGTGGCGCTTGAGGTCGGAGAAGAAGTTGCGGACGAGGAAGGGTTGGAGCGACGGGCGCTTCAGGGTCGGGTGGCCGCTGCCGTCGTCGGTCGCCGCGAAGCGCGCGGCGGCGGTGGCGAAGAGGCTGTTGAAGATGCCGTTGACCGGGTCGTGGACGGTCTCCACGTCGGCCACGCGGCGGTCGCGGTCGATCTGGAGGTCGGGGACGTGGCACTGCGCGCAGCCGATCTGCATGAACTTCTGGCGGCCGGCGGCCGTGACCGCGGTCTGCTCGCCGAGGCCGGGCTTGAAGTAGTTGAGCAGGTAGAACTCCATGTGATCGACGATGGACGTGGGAACCTCGTTGGTGACGCCGTCGCCGTCGGGGTCGGCCGTCGGGCTGTCGGTCGGCGGCGCCTCGACGGCGTCGGTCGAGCCGTCGAGCACCATGCCGGAGGGCGTCGTGAAATGCGCGCCCGCGGCGGCCGCCTTCAGCTCGGGGTCGACCGACTGGAGCCCCATCTCGGCGTTGAACGCGCCGACGAGGAACTCGCGCATCGAGATCGTCCCGCCCTGAAAGAAGAAGGGGCGGACGCGGAGGTCTGCGTTGACGCCCTCGACGCCGGAGGTGTCCACGCTCACGTTGTTGCCGTGGCGGGTCGCCTTGATGACGCCGAAGTTGACGCCCTTCGTCGTCAGTTGCCGGGTGACGGGTTTGTTCGAGGGGCCGCCTTGGGCCTGAGCGACGGCCTGCTGGCGGATGGCGCGCAGGTCGGCCGTCATCTCGTCGGCGAGCATCTCCTTGAGGCCGAGGCCGAAGAGGTGGGGCGCGTCGCGGCTGTCGGGGCGCGTCACCACGTCGCCGCCGAAGCCGGCCGAGCCGCGGGGGCGGCCGTGGCAGGAGGCGCAACTGTCGGCGAGGCCCGCGCCGATGGCGAGGTCGACCTCGATGTTGCCGAGGCCGTCGCCGAAGAGCGGGCCGACGCCCTGCGCCCGCGTGAACTTGCGTTGGAAGACCTGACGGCCGCGGCGGATCGAGCGGAAGGGGTCGCGGGCGATGATGAAGGCCGACGAGCCGGGCGTCGCGAGGTCGCCGCGGCCCGCGCCGATCTGTTCGGCGTAAGACTTGTTGATGCCTTCGCCGGCGGCGTTCGGGGTGACCGTCCTGTCGGGGAGTTGCGCGTGGCCGGGGGGCGCGAAGAGCGCGACCGAGCCGAAGCCGGCCAGCAGCAGGAGGCCGCCGACGAGCTTCACTTTCTGGATGCGGTTCATGTTTTTCTCTCCTTCGGAGGGAACGTGTCGGGTTTGAAGGTGAGGGCTGGCGGCGGGGTAGGATGCCCGTGCGCGGCGCGCGCTCCCCCGCCGCGTCGCGGCCGGACGCGGGCGGAGACACCGCTGGGGAGAGCGGACGTTTCATGCCTCGGGCGGGGTCGGTAGCCTTGAGGTGCGGGGCAAGCGTTCCGGGAAGTCGACTCGGAGAGGGGATGCGCCGAGCGGGCTCAAGTACGCGGCTTCGGCAAGACCCTGATGAGTGTGAGCGGGCGGAGGCGCTGCGGCGCGCGCTCCGTCGGAACCGTGGCAAGCGCAGACAGTAAACACCCGCGCGCGAAGCTTTGTCAACGATTTCCAACGCGGGGCGGGAGAACGGGCGGGCGGGGCGGAGACGACCGCGGCCGAAGCCGGCGGCTCACTTCTTCTCGCCGAGGTCGGCGCGCACCTTCTTCATGTCCTCCCAGACCTCGCGCTTCTTGGTCGGGTCGCGCAGGAGGTAGGCGGGGTTGAAGGTGGGCATCAGGCGCATGCCTTCGTAGTCGTGGAACTCGCCGCGGAGTTGGGAGATGGGTTTCTTGGTGCGGAGCAGGGCGCGCGTCGGCGTGTTGCCGAATGAGATGACGACACGGGGGCGGACGACGGCGAGCTCGCGGTGCAGGTAGGGCGTGAAGAAGGAGAGGACTTCGGCGTCGAGCTCGTCGCCGGTCGAGATCATCTTGACGGTGTTGGTGAGGTAGCAGTCGGCGCGCTGGAGTCCGATGCTGCCGAGGATGCGTTCGAGCATCTGCCCGGCCGGCCCCATGAAGGGCCGGCCCGAGTCTATGTCGGGCGGGCCGGGCGATTCGCCGACGACCGCCACGCGCGCGCCCCTCCGGCCTTCGCCGAAGATGAAGACGCGGTCTTTGTACCGCGGCAGGCTCTTCGCGCGGCGGAGCAGCTCGGCGTTGATCTCGTCGAGCGTCTCCTTCGGCTCCGCCGGCTCCCCGCTGAAGAGGCTGTCCTGCATCATAAAGCAGTAGACGGTAGACGGTAGACAGTAGACAGTAGAAAAGAGCTTCGGCGGCGAATCTTGAAGGTGTCGGAGTCAACGCCCGCGGCGCGCAGCGCCACTGACTACTGACTACTGACTACTGACTACTGACTACTTCCTTTCGTTGAGGTAGTCGCGCACCTTCTTCATGTCGTCCCAGACCTCGCGCTTCTTCGAGGGGTCGCGCAGGAGGTAAGCGGGGTGGAAGGTGGGCATGACCTTGATGCCTTTGTAGTCCTGAAACTTGCCGCGCACCTGCGTGATGCCGACTTTGGTGTCGAGCAGGTTATGCATCGCCGTGTTGCCGAGGACGACGATCACGTCGGGGCGGGCGATGGCGATTTCGCGCAGGAGGAAGGGCTTGCAGGTGCGCGCCTCTTCGGTGGTCGGCGTGCGGTTGCCGGGCGGGCGGCAGCGGTTGACGTTGCCGATCAGAACGTCGTCGCGCTTGAGGCCGATGGCCTCGATGATCTTGTTGAGGAGCTGGCCGGCGCGGCCGACGAAGGGGCGGCCGGAGGCGTCCTCGTCCGCGCCCGGCGCTTCGCCGACGAACATGAGGCGGCCCTGACGGTTGCCCTCGGTGTGGACGATGTTGGTGCGCCCCGCGTGGAGCGGGCAGCGCAGGCACTCGCCGATGTCTGCGCGGATGTCCTCGAAGGTCTCGCCGGGCCGGCCGAGGCTCAGTTCGTCCTTCGGCGTGATGTCGCCGAAGAGGGTTTCGCGCGGCGCGGGCGGGTCGGGTGAAGGCGTGCGGACGGGTTTTTTCGGCATCGCTGTCTGGTAAAGGACGTTCGGCGGATCGCTCTTGAGAGGGGGGGGCGGGTTGAACGCGCGCGGGGGCAGCGCGGGAGTTTTCGCGGGAGGCGGCGCGGGCCGCGCGGCGTTGGCGTTGCGCGCGAGCGCGG
>DATMVI010000374.1:0-3815 GCA_035563275.1 Pyrinomonadaceae bacterium | reverse complement strand
CGCGCCCACCAATGTGAACTTCGGCAGGTCTAACTTGATGGAGCGCGCGGCCGTGCCCTGCCCGATCATGAGGTCGAGCTGGTAGTCCTCCATCGCGGGGTAGAGGACTTCTTCGATGGCGGGGTTGAGGCGGTGAATCTCGTCGATGAAGAGAACGTCGCCCTCCTGCAAGTTGGTCAGGATGGCGGCGAGGTCGCCGGGCTTCTCGATGACGGGGCCGGCCGTCGAGCGCAGCTCGGCCTCCATCTCGTCGAGCGCCCGCCGCGCGACCTCGCGCGTGATGCGTCCGTCGCCCTCGACTTCGGCGTAGTCGCGCACGCGCCGCAGCAGCCGGTTGGCGATGCGCGGGGTGCCGCGCGCGCGCCGCGCCAACTCGGCCGCGCCCGTCGCCTCGATCTCGACGCCGAGGATTTCGGCCGAGCGGTGGATGATGATTTCGAGGTCCTTCTGCGAGTAGAAGTCGAGGTGGAAGACGATGCCGAAGCGCCCGCGCAAGGGGGCCGTGATGAGCCCGGCGCGCGTCGTCGCGCCCACCAATGTGAACTTCGGCAGGTCTAACTTGATGGAGCGCGCGGCCGTGCCCTGCCCGATCATGAGGTCGAGCTGGTAGTCCTCCATCGCCGGGTAGAGCACCTCCTCGATCTGCGGCTTGAGGCGGTGAATCTCGTCGATGAAGAGGACTTCGCCTTCCTGAAGGTTCGTCAGGACGGCCGCGAGGTCGCCGCCGCGCTCGATGGCCGGGGCGCTCACCGACTTCAAAGGCGCGCCCATCTCCTGCGCGATGATCTGCGAGAGCGTCGTCTTGCCGAGGCCCGGAGGGCCGAAGAAGAGGACGTGGTCGAGCGCCTCGCGCCGCGCCTGCGCCGCCCGCAGGAAGATTTTCAGGTTGGTCGTGATCTTCGGCTGGCCGATGTACTCGTCGAGGCTGCGCGGCCTGAGCGACGGCTCGGCCGAAAGGTCTTCCGGCGTCGCCGCCCCCGAAATCTCGCGCGCCGCCTCGGCCGCCGGACTGACCAACTCCGCCATCGTCTGTGACATGAAACCCCCTCGCCTGTCGCCTTGAAACCGTCCTCGTTCCGAGGTCTGCATTATGCCACGGTCGGGCCGCTGTTTCAAGCGTGCAACGAAAGAAAGACAAAAAAAGTGCCGGGTTTTCGGGCGTCAGGCGGCGGGTCAAAGTGTTGTCTTGACCCGCCGCCTGACGCCCGAAAACCCGGCACCCTTTCTTAGCGCGCAGGGTTTTCGGCGGCCAGTTGGAGGCGCGCGCTGGCGCGGTCGAGTTGGGTGCGAACCTCGGCCATCTCCTCGGGCGTGCCGGTGAAGGAGCCGAGGCGGCGCTCGGCGTCTTCGCGCTCGGCGCGCGCGGTCTGGGCGTTGACCTCTTCGGGGAACTCGGCGAGGTCGGCGAGGACGGAGACGCGGTCGGCGTTGACCTCGACGAAGCCGCCCGAGACGAGCAGGCGGCGCGTCGTCGCGCCTTGCGCGTAGGCGAGGACGCCGGTCTGGAGCGCCGAGATGAGCGGGGTGTGGCCGGGCAGGATGCCCAACTCGCCGTTCGCGCCCGGCACGGTCACCGAGTCCACCTGCTCCGAGAGAAGCCGCCGCTGCGGCGTGATGACATCGAGTTGGAGAGCCATAAGGAAAGTGGTGAAGTCGGAGCGCAGAACGCAGAATTAAGAGCCGGCGAGCGCCGTCGCGCTTTCGTTCTGCGTTCTGCATTCTGCATTCTGCACTGCTTTTATTCCCCTTCGCGGGCGATGACTTCGGCCTTCTCGCGGGCCTCTTCGATGGAGCCGACGAGGTAGAAGGCGCGCTCGGGTAGGTCGTCGTGCTTGCCGTCCACGATCTCTTGGAAGCCGCGGATGGTGTCGGCGATGGGCACGAACTTGCCCTTGAGGCCGGTGAACTGCTCGGCGACGTGGAAGGGCTGCGAGAAGAAGCGCTGAATCTTGCGCGCGCGCGAGACGACCAGCTTGTCCTCTTCCGACAGCTCGTCGAGGCCGAGGATGGCGATGATGTCTTGCAGGTCCTTGTAGCGCTGGAGGATCTGCTTGACGGCCTGCGCCGTGTTGTAGTGGGCGTCGCCGACGATGCGCGGGTCGAGGATGCGCGAGGTCGAGGCGAGCGGGTCGACGGCCGGGTAGATGCCCAACTCGACGATCTGGCGCGAGAGCGCGGTGACGGCGTCGAGGTGCGCGAACGTCGTGGCGGGCGCGGGGTCTGTGTAGTCGTCCGCGGGGACGTAGACGGCCTGAATCGAGGTGATGGCCCCGGTGCGCGTCGAGGTGATGCGCTCCTGAAGCTCGCCCATCTCGGTCGCGAGGTTCGGCTGGTAGCCGACCGCCGAGGGCATGCGCCCGAGAAGCGCCGAGACTTCCGAGCCGGCCTGCGTGAAGCGGAAGATGTTGTCGACGAAGAAGAGCACGTCCTGCCCCTCCTCGTCGCGGAAGTACTCGGCGACGGTGAGGCCCGACAGAGCCACGCGCAGGCGCGCGCCCGGCGGCTCGGTCATCTGCCCGTAGACGAGCGCGACCTTCGACTCGCCGATGGCCTGCATATCCACCTTCGTCATGTCGAAGACGCCCGACTCCTCGTAGTTCTCGTAGAAGCTCTCGCCGAAGTTGATGACCTTCGACTCGACCATCTCGCGCAAAAGATCGTTGCCCTCGCGCGTGCGCTCGCCGACGCCGGCGAAGACCGAGAACCCGGCGTGGGCCTTCGCGACGTTGTTGATCAGCTCCATGATGAGCACGGTCTTGCCGACGCCGGCGCCGCCGAAGAGCCCGATCTTGCCGCCGCGCAGGAAGGGCTGGATGAGGTCGATGACCTTGATGCCGGTCTCGAACATCTGCATCTCGGTGGACTGCTCGTCGAGCGTGGGCGCGTGGCGGTGGATGGGGTAGCGCTCGGCGGAGTTGACGGGGCCGAGGTTGTCCACGGGCTGGCCGATGACGTTTAAGACGCGGCCGAGCGTGGTCTCGCCGACGGGCATGGTGATGGGGCCGCCGGTGTCGATGACCGTCATGCCGCGCACGACGCCCTCGGTCGGCTGCATCGAGACGGTGCGGACGCGGCCTTCGCCTAAGTGCTGCTCGACCTCGGCGATGATGTCGATGGGCGTGGGCACGTCGAAGCCTTCTGAGATGACGCGCAGGGCCGTGTAGATGGGCGGCAGGTAGCCGTTGCCGAACTCCACGTCGAGGACGGGGCCGATGATCTGCACGACCCTCCCGACGGGGCGGCCGTCGTTGCCGGTGTTTCCGTTAGGCGTAGACATACTCTCCCGAAAAGCTCCTCTTCAATGATAAAGCCGTGAAAGGCGAGGAATTACGCTGATTTGTAGACCTCGAAGGTTAACACAGGCGGGCGCGCGAGGCAAAAGCAAAGGGTGACGGGCGCCGGGGGGAAGACCAGTCGCCTCTCCCCGGCGCCCGTCACCTGCTTTCAGTCTTCGTCGAAGCGGATGCGCATGCTGCGCAGGGTGCGGCGGTCTTCGTCGGTGAGTTCGAGGCGGGCCTCGGTGGGTTCGCCGGGTTCGTGGTCGTGCTCGCGCAGGCCGATCTCAAGGCGCAGCGTCAGCTCCAGCTCGTAGCCGGCCTCGCGCAGCCGCTCGATGGCGTCGGCCACCTCGTGCGAGCGCTCGACGGCCGCGTTGATGGCCGCGCCCAACTCCTGCACGATCTCTTTGGCTTCGTCGTTGATCTCCAAAATCAATCTCGCCCGGGACGGAAGTTTCAGGGGAACCGCGCCGCCGCGTTGCTTCGATGCTACGCGACCGCGCCGCCGCGGGTCAACCGCGAGCGCGGCGACACGGT
>DATMVI010000373.1:0-7942 GCA_035563275.1 Pyrinomonadaceae bacterium | reverse complement strand
CGGCCGAGCGCTCCGAGGCGACGAGGCCGGCGTCGGCCAGAGAGATGCGGAGGGCGCCGCCGCCGCGCTTGTCGCGCTCGCGCGCCCGCGCGTGGTCAATCAGGATGTGGCGCATGACCTGCGCGCAGACGGCGAAGAAGTGGAGGCGGTCGTGCCACTCGAAGCCTTCGCGGCCGGCGAGGCGCAGGTACGCCTCGTTGACGAGCGCGGTGGCCTGCAAGGTGTGGCCGGCGGCCTCGCGCCCCATCTGGCGGCGGGCGATGCGGCGCAGCTCGGCGTGGACGAGCGGGGTGAGGCGTTCGAGCGCCTCGCGGTCGCCCTCGCTCCATTCGGCGAGCAGCCTCGTGATTTCCTGCGGCGGGACGGTGGTCATCGTGGGGCGCTCCGGCGGTAAAGGCTGACGCAGGCTCCGGCACACTCACTCTCAGGGGCCGCCGATTGTAGACCAACGCCCGCCGAATCCGCGAGGAGAAAATTTTTTTCGGGCCGATGAGCGTTTCCGACCCCGCCGTGTCGCTTAAACGTGTGAAGGCGGCCCGACGGCTTAGCCGGCCGCGAGGAAAACGAAGGAGGGAACGGACGATGAGGAACACACTTCGGGAAGAGGCGAAGGTGGAGACGCGGGCGCTGGGCGTCATCGCGCTGCTTTGCTACTCGACGACGCTGGCGGCCATGTTCGCCCTCGGCTACTCGGCGCTCGCGCTGGCGCTTCAGGCCGCGGGCCGAGACCTTACCACCCTCTTCCCCGCGGCCGGCGTCTAGGCCGCCCGAACCTTCAACAACTTTCTTGACAGGCACCGGAGGAGAGATGAACAGACTGAACCTCGGCCCGAAGCTCCGCCCGCTCTTGATGGCCCTCGCCGCCTGCGCGCTCGCCGCGAACGTGAGCACGGCCGCACCGAGCGACCCGCCCGCGGCCGACGACCGCGCCGTCCGCGAGAACGTGAGCCGGATGGAGGCCGGCTGGAACGCCAAGAGCGGCGAGCTTTTCGCCAAACCCTTCGCCGAAGACGCCGACTACGTCGTCATCAACGGCCTCCACATCCGCGGCCGCGAGGCGATTGACAAGGGCCACCAGCGCATCTTCGACACCGTCTACAAAGACTCGACGCTCGCCCTCACCGTCAGGCAAGTCCGCTTCCTCCGCCCCGACGTGGCGCTCGTCCACGTCAACGCCCGCAACCAAGTGAGGCAGGCCGGCGAGACGCGCGAGGCCGGCGCCATCATCACCCTCGTGATGGTCAGGGACGCCGGCGCGTGGAAGATCACGGCCTTCCAGAACACGCAGGTCACCGTCGAATAAGGCGCGAGGGCGGTAAAATTTAAAAAGCCAAAGGCGCTCGACGGCGAGCGCCTTTGGCTTTGTCAGAGTTGGTTTCGGGTTGAAGGCGCGTCACTGCCGGGCGGCGCCGGCGCGCTCGGCCGTCGCCGAGTGGCGCGCGTAGAAGTCGTAGACGAACCGCTTCTGCCGCGCGCGGCCGTCGCCGCCGCCGAAGAGGCCGCCCTTGTTGAAGTCGTACTTCAGCATCTCCTCGAACGCCTGATCGGCCGTCCAGCCGTCGTGCGTGATGCGGAAGACGGCCGTCAGCGCGCCCGTCCGGTGCCGGCCGCCCTTGCAGTGGACGAAGACGGGCTGGTTGGCGGGGTCGTTGACGAGACCGAGGAACTGCTCGGTCTCGGCCTCGGTCGCCGGCCGGCTCGCCACCAGCGGGAGGTTGACGTACTTCAACCCCGCCGCCTCGGCCCACCCCGCGGCGTCGCGCACGCGGTCCTTGCGCAGGTCGATGACCGTTTTGACGCCGAGCCGCTTCAGCTCGGCCATCCCCTCCGCGCCGGGCTGCGCCCCGCGGTAGTAGTTCTCGTTGACGCGGCCGAAGTTCTTGATGCCGGCGGCCGTCGTCGCCGGCCGCGCCTGCGGCGCCGAGCGCGAGACCTCGGCGGGTGTCTGCTGCCGGCGGCCCGCGTCGGCGGCCCGCGTGCCCGTGACCGAAACCGCCACGCCCGACAGTGCGAGCGCGGCGGCGGCGGCGACGAGCCACGGGCGCTGGCGGCGCGCCGGGTCGTTCTGCTTCGTCATGTGCTGGTTATTCACCTCCCGGAAGTTTGAGTGACGGGGCCGGAGGCGACGGCCTCCGGCAGTTGCGCGAGCTGGTTGATGCGCCCGCGGATGGCAGCCACGAAGCCGTCCATCGTGGCCTGATCGTAGCCGGCGGCGCGGAAGGCGTCGCGCAGCTGCTCGTCGCTCAGGCGCGAGAGCCGCGTGCCCATCCAGCGCGCGTCCGCGGCGGGGATGTTGCCCATCACCCGCTCCTTCTGCGCCTGACTCTTGCCGTAGCTGGGCTTGAAGACCGAGGCGAAGAAGCCCATGCCCTTCGGCTTCGTCTTGAAGTCGAACTTGACCATGCCCTTCTCGACGCCGAGGACGAACTTGCTGGAGCTGAAGTCGGCGAGGTTGTTCTTCGAGCGCTTGCCGCCGAGGCCGCCCACCTTGCCGAGCGTCGCGCCGATGTCGGAGACGACGTAGCGCGCCTCCGCCTCGCCCGAGCGCGGGTCGCGGGCGGCGACGATGAGATTATTTTCGGGCCGGATGTCGTAGTTGCCGAGCAGCGCCATGATGACCTTCAGGCCGTTGAACTCGCGCTGGCCGGCGAAAGGGTTCTGCTCCCAGTCCCACGTCGCCACGCGCTGCTCCGACTCGCGCCGCGGCTCGAAGCGCGCGCCGCGCACGGCGTTGCGCCCCTCGACGTACTCCTGCCCGCGCGAGAGCTTCGGCATGTTCTGCACCTCGACGCGGTCGAAGTAGTAGGACTCTTCGGCGAAGTAGCCCATCGCCCAGACGAGGCGGGTGGCGACCGTCTCCGTCTGCGCCTCCTCGCCGAGCTTGACGACCCAGTTGACGCCGCGCGCGTCACGCACCTTGAACTTCGGCGACGCCCCGAGCTTGTCCTCCTCGACGAAGGTGAAGGGGGCGGCCGGGGCCTGCTCGGCCGCGCACGGGCCGGTGCGGAGGTCGCGCGCCGAGATGTCGCCGGGGTCGCGCCACGCCACGGGGCGGCCCTGCGCCGCCGGGCCTTCCGACTTCTGCCGGGCCGAGACGAAAGAAGACGAACTCGCGGCGATCACGAGCGCGAGCATGAGAGCCTTACGGAATTGGGCGGTCGCCAACATGATGAGACAATCCTCCTGTCAGGAATCAATCAGCTTGGGGAATCAAACGTCGGCCGCCCCTGCGACGGAAGCATCTCCGCGCCTCGGAAGTGGACTCTCCGGCGGCCCTCACCTCAAAGCGCGTGTTCCGTGACAAAAAGAAATCACCCGCCCGAATAAATTTCTCGCCGCCCCGCCCCCCGCGCGCGGGCAAAAAAAGGCCCCGGAGAACCGGGGCCCTTAACCTTCCTTCTAACCTTTAATGCCGGAGGTCGGACTCGAACGGGTATAATGCGCGGCGCGCGGTGCCGTGGCGCTCCAGCGCGCGTACTTGCGGGCTTCGGCCCGCGCGCCTCAGACTGAGGCCGCCTACCCTTGTACGCTGGTCAGTGAAAGCCTGACACACGGCCCCGCCTGCTACTCTTTCGGCTCCTTGATGATGCTCCGCGGGTGCTTCTCGGGCGGCGTCCGCTTGCCTAACAACTGCTTATGCCTCGCGTTCAACATGCTAATGAATGATTGGTGGCGCATACCTAGCAACTTCGCCGCCCGCGTTACGATCCCCCCGGTCTCCTCTAAAGCCTGCTCGATGAACCTCGCCTCGAACTCATGCACGGCCTCCGATAGCCTGAAGCCCCTGTCGCGCAGCCGCCCGCCTATTAGGCGTCGCAGCACGATGCGGGCGCACGCCCGCAGGCGCGAGATGTGCTCGGCGTCCTGCGTGTCTTTGAGCAACCTGTCAGCGCGACGGTACAGTTTGTAAAGCTCCATCTGCGATAACTCGCGCCGTGGCCCGTGCTCCTCGATCAGCGTGACCACGGCCAGCCCCGCGTTAGACAGTGCGCCGACGCCCTCGGCCACGTCCGCCGCCCGCCGCAGGATGTTGATAGAGCGTTCGTTGTCGCCGAGCCTCGCCAGCACGACGCCATGAGTTGTCAGCGCGTCGGCGAGCAGCGCGGAACCGCCGCCCTTCTCTAATGCTTGGATGGCCCGCGTGACAACCCGGTCGGCTTCACCGTATTTCTTCTCGGCGATGAAAACGCGCGCCCTTGTTTCATCCACCTGAGCGAGCAGCCCGGCGTCATTCAGCCTTCGGAGAGTTGCGCCAGCGTGGTCTAGCTGCCCGTGCGCGTCGCGGTAGCGCCCGAGCCTCGTGAGGAGGAAAGCAAGATTATTTTCGTTTGTGGCTTTATAGCGCTCGTGCCCGGCCTGCTCATAGTGGTAGATGGCCGCCGTATATTCGATGATGGCCCGGTCGAAGTAATCCCTGCGCCGCTCCGCCGCCCCTAGCTCCTGTAAGACGATGGCTAGTTCGTTGTGGAATCTGCCCTTGACGGCGTGGTCCGTGCTCCGCTCAAAGAGCAATGTCGAGTCCGTCAGCAGGAGCAAGGCTTCAGAGTAGCGCCCGGCGCAAGCCTCCACCACGACGAGGCGTAACACTATCTTGGCCCTCAGCCCCGCATCATCTCCGGCCTGCGTGGCGGCTTCAGTCAGGAGCACGCGCGCCTCGTCATAAGCGCCCTCACGCCAGTAGCAGACGGCCAAGTCGCTACGCGCAGCAGCCACCCTGCCCGGCTCCCCTAACTTCTCGAAGAGCGCCGCGCTCTCGCTAATAAGGTCTTTCGCGGACTCCTGCGCGCCCTGTACCTGCCGACTCGCACCGATCCAGCCCGATAGCGCGCCGACCTGTAGCAGCACTTCGGCGGCCGTGCTCTCTTCTAGACCTTCCATGTCGGGACGTTGGCCGACCCCGCGCCAGAACCCTCCGAGCACCTTCCGGGCGTCTTCATATTGGCCTGTGTAGATGAACTCAGCCGCCAGCCGGCAGCGCAGTAAGGCCCGCTCGTCCGCACTGAGCGCGGGATTCTCTAGTTCCTTCAGACGCCCCTCTGCTAATGTCATGTGAGGTAAGACCTTTCCTTACGCCCGCCATTAAATGGCGGGCACGAAAAAGCCGTCACCCCCGCGCGGGAAGTGACGGCCAATCCGGCTAAAAAGCCCCATAAGCCAAAAAAGGAAAAGAACGATGCGTAAAGCCTTCAGCGTCGCCGTGCTGGTGCTGGCACTCGGTTGCCCCGCCTTCGCGGGAATTATTCACAACCCAGAGCCGCAACCTGTGACCGCGACGACGCAAGAGCCAGCGGGCGGCGAAATTCCGAACCCGCCGACGGCCGTAGAGATCGTGTTGAGTCTCCTCTCAGGCGTGCTGCCGCTACTCTAACTCGCACGCCAGCCTAGCCGGGACAAGCTGCCTAACGCGGCGGCTAGGTGTAGTGTGCTTTCGTGGGCGTCGGGTTGAGGCTCGAACGCCCACGCGCGGGAGATGAGCGCCTTGCAGATTTTATTGCAATAGATTTCTTTGCTCAGCTCAGAGCTGGGCCAGTGTGTTGCTGAGTGTGTTAACGCTCAGCTTTTGAAAAGGGAAGAATCAGAAGGGCAGCGGAGAAGTTCTATTTTCCTGAGGAAAGATGCCGGAGGTCGGACTCGAACCGACATGGGGAGTGAACCCCGCCAGATTTTGAGTCTGGTGCGTATACCGATTTCGCCACTCCGGCGTGGGAGGCCAATGATAAGTGGTGACGGTGGCAGCGTCAACCGACAGGGGTTGCCCGGCCCCTGACGCAGACGGCCGTCTCGTAGAGGCGCTGGCGGCCCCCGCGCTTGCGGAAGGCGATGATCCTTTCGACCTCGAAGCCTTCACGCTCGAAGAGTTTCGCGAGGATGACTTCGGTGAAGATTTCGAGGCCGGACAGGCGGGAGTTGCCGACCACGTACGCGCCGCGGAAGCCCGGCGCGACGTGCCCCTTCAAAGAACGCACGTGCCGCCACAGGTCGATGAAATACTTGGTGGCGTAGTTGCACATGAGGACGTTTTTGTCCTTCAGCGCGTCGTAGTAGGACAGGTGGGGTCTGACCTCCGGGGGGACTTCGATGAGCTGCTTCTGGAGTATCGAGGTGGCCCGGCCCCACGTCCCGCCGACCGCGTCGAGGTCGATCTCGGTGGCCTGCGCGGTGTCTTCGAGCAGCTCCATGAAGTGGAGCTGGGGCCGCGTCTGGTGGACGTAGCTGTACCTGTTCGGGTAGGGCGGGGAGGTGATGACGTAGTCGGCCGGCCGGCCGACGAGGCCGCCGAGGCCCCGCGTGGAGTTGCCTAAGACGACCGCGTTCAGCCGCGAGCGCCCGAGTTGCTCGGCGGTCAGGCCGCGCAAGTCGTCGCAGATTTCCGCGAGGCCCGTCGCCACTTCGGAGTGTACGTTGATGTCGCGGCGGTGGTCGTCGTCGAAGGTGATGGTCGGGTGGTTGCGGTGGATGTTGGCGCAGTCGAGGGCGGCCTTGTTGACGGCGAGCCAGAGGTAGTCCCGGACGGGGGCGTAGCGCGCCGCGGCCGCCAGCTCGCGGCAGATGACGAGGTCTCGCAAGACCGCGGGCCGCCACCAGCGGAAGACGTTGCGGATGAGCGGCAGGCGCGCGTTGAATTTTTCGAGGGCCGCCGCGACCGTGTCGTCGCGGTGGCGCGCCAGCAGATCGCCCGCCTCGCTCACGTAGTCGCCGACGAGGCCGAGGCCCGCCGTCTCCCACCTGAGAGACCTCTCGCCGACCTGCTGGAGCAGCGGGTTGATGTCGATGCCGAGCGCGCGCACGCCCCGCTTCTGGCACTCGATGACGGTCGTCCCCCTCCCGCTGAAAGGGTCGAGCACGTAAGCGCCTTCGCCGACGCCGAACTCGCCGATGAGGAAGCGGACGAGGCCGGGCGAGTAGCTGGGCGTGAGGCGGTACCACCTGTGGACGGACTCGCTCTGGCCGGGCTTGAAGGTGATGTCGCCGGCGTTGACCTCTTCGTAGGCGAAGCCGGACTGCTCGATGTTGCGGCGGAAGCAGGTCGCCGGCGGCGCGCCGGCCTCGGGCGGTGGGGTCAGTCGCTCGCTCATGTTCGGTCGGGGCTCCGGGCGGGCGGCGCTCGCGGCCTCGCCCGGCTCGGCTGCTCCGCGGCACACACCATACCACCGCCGGCGGACTCTTCGGTAGCGGGAGACGCCGGCCGCCGCCGCGACGTTTTCGCGCCGCCGCGCGCGAATCCGCTTGTGGAAAAGTGGGCCGAGGCGGTAAGATGATGGTGCCTTCGTGGCTCGGCCTGTTCCCGTCGGGAGCCGGCCATCTCCTCTCCCGCCTCATGTAATGCCCCACTTTAGGAACGCGGAGACGTTGTATGTCTAAGACTCTGGGCAGAAGAGCGCGCGTCCTGATCGCCGACGACGAGAGGGAAATCAGGGAAGTCCTCCGTGACTTACTCAGCCCCGCGTACGACTGCGCGACCGTGACCTCGGCCGAGGAGGCCCTCGCCGAACTGCGCGAGGAGGCCTGCGACCTCGTCATCAGCGACATCATGATGAGCGGGATGAGCGGGCTGGAGCTGATCCCGCACGTCCGCCGCCTCCAGCCCGACGCCGTCGTCATCATGATCAGCGGCGTCCAGACCGTCGAGAGCGCCATCGAGGCCCTGCGGGCCGGCGCCTTCGACTACATCATGAAGCCGTTCGACATCCAGCACGTCGAGGCGGCCGTCCGCCGCGCCCTCGAACACCACTCCCTGCGCGTCGCCAAGCGCCGCTACGAGACCTACCTCGAAGAGATGGTCGAGCAGCGCACCTCGGAACTCGACCGCGCCCTGCGCTCGCTCGAAGACGCCTACCGCACGACGCTCAAGGCGCTCACGGCCGCGCTCGAAACGCGCGACAGCGAGACGCACGGCCACTCGGAGCGCGTCGTCAACTTCAGCCTCCGCCTCGGGCGCGAG
>DATMVI010000372.1:0-4866 GCA_035563275.1 Pyrinomonadaceae bacterium | reverse complement strand
CGACGAAGTCCTCGCCGACGAGCCGCTGCTGCTCGTCCCAACCGATCTGCCCGGCGACGAACAACAGCCTCACGCCCGGCGGCGTCAAAAGCCCGTTGGCGTACCCCCGCGGCCGCCCGAGCGCCGCAGGGTTGATGACTTTGAAAGACATAAGAAGAAGTAGACAGTAGACAGTAGTCAGTAGACAGTAGAGAAGAGCTTCAGCGGCGAATCGTCAGCGCGTCAGCGTCAGCAGACTTAACGCGGAGCGCTACTGACTACTGACTACTGTCTACTGTCTACTTTAAAAAAGCACGCTGCCGCCGTCCACGTTGATGGCTTGGCCGTTGATGCCGCGCCCCTCGTCGGAGGCGAGCAGGAGGCAGAGGGCGGCGACCTCTTCGGGCGTGACGAGGCGGTGCTGCGGGCTCAGGCGCTTGAGCGCCTCGACGGCCTCCTCGGCGCTGCGGCCGGTCTTCGCCGTGATGTTCTCGACGGCGCGCGCCGTCATGTCGGTCTCGACGTAGCCGGGGCAGACGGCGTTGACCGTCACGCCCTTCGTCGCCACCTCCACCGCGGCCGAGCGGGTCAGGCCGAGCACGCCGTGCTTCGAGGCCGTGTAGGCCGCGATGTAGGGCGCGCCCGTCTTGCCGGCGATGGAGGCGACGTTGATGATGCGCCCCCAGCCGCGCGCCGCCATCTCCGGCAGCGCCGCGCGCGTGCAGTAGAACGTGCCCGAGAGGTTGACGGCGAGGTGCCGCTGCCAGAACTCGTCGGTCGTCGCGGAGAGTTTCGCGCTCTCGGCGATGCCGGCGTTGTTGACGAGGATGTCGGGGCCCGCGCCGAAGAACTCTCGCGCGCGCTCGAAGGCGGCGGCCACGCTCGCCGAGTCCGCCACGTCGCACGCGGCGTGCGCGGCCGCGCCGTCGCCGCGCCCGGCGCGAACCTCCGCGGCCACGCGCTCGACCTCCGACGCGGTGCGCGCCGCGACGAACACGCGCGCCCCCTCGCGCGCGAACAGCAGCGCCACGGCCCGGCCGATGCCGCGCCCCCCGCCCGTCACGAAAGCCGTCCTGCCTTCGAGTCTCATAAAGAAGTTTCGGTTTCGGGTCTCAGGTTTCGGGTTTGCCTGTCCGAGGCCGGAGGCCGGGGCTCAGGGTCGAGCCGCGAACTCGGAACTCAGAACTCGGAACCCGAACTCACGTCGCCTGCGCGGCTCGCGGCTCGCGCCTCTCAAGGAAGGCGCGGACGCGCTCGCGGGCCTCGCGCGACTGGAAACATTGAATCTGCGCCTCGGTCTCGTACTGGATCATGCGTTCGAGCGACTCGCCCTCGCTGAGGTAGACGGCGCGCTTGGCGGCGGCGATGGAGGCGTGCGGCGCGTCGCGCAGGCGCTCGGCGAGGCGCCGCGTCTCGGCCTCAAGCTCGGCGTCGGCGACGACGCGGTTGACGATGCCGAAGTGCTCGGCGCGGCGCGCGTCGAAGGCTTCGCCGAGGAAGAACATCTCGCAGGCGATGTTGGTCGGGACGACGCGCGGCAGGAAGTAGGTGCCGCCCCAGTCGGGGTGCAGCCCGACCTTGACGAACGACTGGCTGAAGGTGGCCGACTCGGCCGCGAGCCGCAGGTCGCACGCGAGCGCGAGGTTGAAGCCCGCCCCGTAGGCCGGGCCGTTGACCGAGGCGATGACGGGCTTGGCCATCTGCCGGACGGCCGTCAGGACGCGGCGGCCCGCGCCGAGCAGGCGCCTGAACTCGTCCACGTCGTCGCGCTCCATCAGCTCGTTCATGTAGCGCACGTCGGCGCCGGTGCAGAAGGCGCGGCCCGCGCCCGTGATGACGACGACGCGGGTGTCGCGGTCGCTGCCGGCGTGTTCGAGCGCCACGGCCAGATCGCGCCGCATGTGGCCCGCGAAGGCGTTCAGCTTCTCCGGCCGGTTCAGCGTCAGCGTCACGACGCCCGCTTCGAATTCGACTTTGATGTTTTCGTGCATGACTCAAGTCCCGAGTTTCAAGTCCGGCGTGACAAGTTTGTCCGGCCCGAGTCGGACGGTTCGGCGCGCGGCGCGCGAACTTTAAACTTGAAACTTTGAACCCGAAACTACCTGCCTTTGAAGTTCGGTTTGCGCTTCTCGACGTAGGCGCTCAGGCCCTCGCGGGCGTCCTCGGACTGGAAGAGTTGCTGCTGGAGTTCACGCTCGAGCGCGAGGGCCGACTCGAAGGGGATTTCGCCGCCGGTCTGGACGCTGCGCTTGATGCGGCCGACCGCGCCGGCCGCCTTGTGCGGCAGGGTAAACCGGCGCGCGTAGTCCAGCACCTGCCGCATGAAGTCTTCGCCGGAGCCGGCGTCGAAGACGTGGTTGATGATGCCGAGTTCGACGCCGCGCTCGAAGGCGAAGAGGTCGCCGGTCGCCATCAGCTCGATGGCGCGCGGCTTGCCGACGAGGCGGACGAGGCGCTGCGTGCCGCCCGTGCCCGGCAGCACGCCGAGCGAGACTTCGGGCAGCCCCATCTTGCCCGCCCCGCGCCGCGCGACCCTCAGGTCGGCCGCCATCGCCACTTCGAGGCCGCCGCCGACGCAGTGGCCGTTGACGGCCGCGATGACCAGCTTCGGCGTCTGCTCGAGCCGCGAGAGGGTCTCGTTGGCGTGCAGGCAGAAGTAGTATTTGAAGGCGGGCGTCATCTCCGTGAGCGTCTGGATGTTGGCGCCCGCGCAGAAGAACTTGTCGCCGCCGCCGGTGATGACGACGACCTGCGCGCCCTCGTCCATCCGCGCCCTGAGGATGGCGCCGTCGAGCTGCCGCATCATCTCGTAGGTGTAGGTGTTGGCCGGCGGGTCGTCGAGCGTCAGCACGGCGACGCCCTCCGACACCTCGTAGCGCACCAGCTCGCGCGCCGCAGACTCCTGAGCCTTCTTCTCCGCTTCTGCCATTTCGGTTCGCTCCGGATGAGAACTTGATGAATTACGTTCGGCGTGTGCTACGGCTCATCGTAGTTGCCGCCCCGTGCGGCGTCAAGCAAAGGGAGTAGACAGTAGCCAGTAGACAGTAGCCGGTAGAAAAATCAGAAGGCAGCCGGCACATCGAGCGTCGGCCGCCTTCTTTGTTTTCTACCGGCTACTGTCTACTGGCTACTGTCTACTCTCCGCTTGACAGCCGCGGCGCGGGCCGCGTAGGTTCTAACTCCTACCCAAAGCACGAGGAGGCGCATCCGCTCTGGTGAGCGGCGCGGTCTTCAAAACCGTCAGCGCGACTGTGAGAGCAGGCGCGGGTGGGTTCGATTCCCACACGCCTCCGCCAAATCCGTTTTCGATTTCGGATTTTCGATCCGCGAGTCGGCAGCGACCGCGTCTCTTAACCCGCCCGGTCGAAAACCGGAAATCGTGAATCAAAAATTCCCATGCGTGACTGGGTCGCACTCAACATGACGCCGGGCGTGGGGCCGCGCGCGGCGGCGCGGCTGCTGGAGCGCTTCGGGTCGGCCGAGGGCGTGTTCGGGGCGCTGCGGTCGGAGCTGGAGCGGCTGCGTTTGCGGCCCGAGGCGGTCGAGAGCATCGTGCTCAAAGACCGGCACGAGGCGGCGCGGGCGGAGCTGGAACGCCTGCGCGAGCTGGAGGGCGCGGAGGTCGTCGTCCTCGACGACGGCGCGTACCCCGCTCTGCTGCGCGAAATCCCAGACCCGCCCGTCGTGCTCTACGCGCTGGGCCGCTGGGCCGAGTGCCTCGACGCGCCTTGCGTCGGGGTGGTCGGCTCGCGCCGCGCCTCGACCTACGGGCAGAACGTGGCGCTGATGCTGGCGCGCGACTTGGCCGGGCGCGGCGTGACGGTCGTCTCCGGCCTCGCGCGCGGCATCGACGCGGCCGCGCACCGCGGCGCGCTCGAAGCCGGCGGGCGCACCGTCGCCGTGCTGGGGACGGGGCTGGACGAGGTCTACCCGCGCGACCACCGGAAGCTGGCCGCGGAGATCATCGCGGGCGGCGGCGCGCTCGTCTCGCAGTTCCCGCTCGGCACGCCGCCCGTGGCCGAAAACTTCCCCTACCGCAACCGCGTCATCAGCGGCCTCAGCCTCGGGACGCTGGTGGTCGAGGCGGCCGAGAACTCCGGCTCGCTCATCACGGCGCGGCTCGCGCTGGAGCAGGGGCGCGAGGTCTTCGCCGTGCCGGGCAACATCACGAGCCGGAACTCTTTCGGCACCAACTACCTCATCAAGGGCGCCGGCGCCAAGCTCGTGCAGGCGTGGCAGGACGTGGCGGCCGAACTCCCGCAGGAGGTGGCCGCGCGCCTGCTCCCGCCCGAGCCGAAGAAGGGAAGCGCGCCAGGGCCGGACGCCGCCGCCGCGCCGCCCGACCTCTCCGGCAGCGAACTGGTCGTCTACCGCCTGCTCTCGCCCGACGAGCCGACGCACATAGACGCTCTGGCCGAAGCCAGCGCGCTCCCCGTCGCGGCCCTCGCCGGCGCGCTGCTCAACCTGGAAATGCGCGACCTCATCCGCCAGCTCCCCGGCAAATGCTTCGTCAAGGTTCTGTAAAGTTTCGGGTTGCGAGTTACGGAATTGGCTTAACTCGAAACCCGCAACCCGCAGCCCGAAACCTCTTTTCGGCAAAAAATACTGGCGGGAGGTGATTGAATCGGGCGCACCGGCGCGCGTTATTAAGTGAAGACGCAAGAAGGAAGTTCAGGCTTCGTTCTGCATAAAACACTGATGGAATAAGGAGCGCCGGATATGGAATACACTTTTACACAGATCATCGCATTCGTCGGCGGGTCGGCGCTGTGCCTTCTGGCAGTCTTCGCGGTCAGCCCGCTGGCGCTCTCGCGCACCACCGAGGCGCTGCTCGACCGGGTCGAACTCGGCCTCGCCCGCCGCGCCAAGCGCCGCGCGGGCCGCGCC
>DATMVI010000371.1:0-6204 GCA_035563275.1 Pyrinomonadaceae bacterium | reverse complement strand
CGCACGGCCCGCGCCACGGCGCGCGCGGCCGCGAGGTCGTTAGTCTTCAGCGTCACGTTGTAGGCGATGAGGAGCGGGCGGACGCCGACGATTGTCGCGCCGGCCGAAGGATGCACGCGCGCCTCGCCCACGTCGGGCGCGCGTTCGGGCAGCTTGCCGATCTGCTCGCGCAGCAGCTCGAAGCCGCCGCGGCGCACGTCGGCGAGGTTGCGGCGGTCGGGGCGCAGCGCGGCGCTCTCGTAGAAGTAGACGGGGATGGAGAAGTCCTGCCAGATGCGGCGCCCGGCCTCGTGCGCGAGCTGCACGCAGTCGCCGACGCCGACGCCGCGCAGCGGCACGAACGGCAGCACGTCGCACGCGCCGAGCCGCGGATGCTCGCCCGCGTGCGCGCGCAGGTCGATCAGCTCGGCCGCGCGCCCGACGGCCCGCACCGCCGCCTCGACGGCCCGCTCGGGCGGCGCGACGAAGGTGACGACCGAGCGGTTGTGGTCGGCGTCCACGTGCGTCCCCAAGACGAGCGCGCCCTCGACCGACTCGACGGCCTCGACGAGCCTCCGGATTGTCTTCGCGTTGCGCCCCTCGCTGAAGTTGGGCACGCACTCGACGATGCGATCCATCCGCGGCACCAAATGGAAGAGGGTCGGGCGCCGGGTGACGGGGAGTACGGGTTCTCCAACCCGCCGCCCGACGCCCGGCGCCTTTTGATTTCGGAGTTACCTTACAACAAGTCCGGCCGGCGCGGGAAAGTCTCGCGGTCAGTTTCGGCGGCGGGCGGTGCGGCTCTTGGCCGTGGGCTTGAGGCGCTCGGCGGCGCGCTTCGGGCGCGGGGCTCGGGCCTGCTCGGCGGCCCGGCCGCGTTTGGGGGCGGCGGCGCGCGAGGTCTCGCGCGTCTTCTTCGCGGGCTTCTTCTCTTGGGCGGCGCGCTGCTTTTTGTCGTCGTCGTCTTCCTGCTTCTGCGCCGCGGGCTTGCGGCCGAGCGTCTCGGCGATGAGCGCCTCGTCGGGGCGCCGGCCCTCGGCGAAGGCGAAGACGTGGTAGTGGTCGCGCCGCTCCCTCAGCGCCTCGACGCGCCCCTCGTCGGAGAGCCGGGCGAGTTCGGCCATGACGAACTCCTGCTCGGCGGCCGTCATGTGGCGGTAGAAGATGTCGAAAGCCAGCCCGGTCGTGTGCGGCGGCACGTCGATGAGGGTCGCGTTGGGGTTCGTCTCGTTGAGCTGGCGCTGGTACTCGTCGGTGCGCACGAGCGAGGTCACGGGGAGGTGCCGGTCGAACTTCTCGCGGTAGGCGCGCGCGACCGCTTCGAGCATGCCGAGCGCGGCCGGGCGGACGAAGCTGAGGAGCCGCGCCTTGAAGCGCTTGCGCGAGGCCGCGTCCTGCAAGTCGTAGGTCTCGCCGCCGAAGTCGCGCGCGAGCGACGAGAGGGCCTCGTACTCGGCGAACATCAGCGCGCGCTGCTCCGGCTTCTTGTAGAAGTCGTCGAGCAGCCGCTTGCGCTTCCTGAGCGTGTCGAGCGACTTCCGCTCGTCCTTGATCTGCTCGTCGATCTCTTTGCGGCGCGCTCGCTCGGCGCGCGGCAGCCCGGCCGCCTCCTTCTTCAGCCCCTCGATGACCTCCGTGAGCTGCTCGCCCGACTCGGCCAACTGCTCGTACTCCTGACGCAGCTCGGCCTCGCCCGCGAAGAGCGTGACGCTGCGGTCCGCGGCCGCGTCGTAGTGCGTGAAGGGTTCGTCGTCGGCGCTGTAGCCGACGCCGTAGAGGATGAAGTCGGCGCCGAGCGCCGGGGCCTCGACGAGCTGGCCGTCGCGGATGAGCGCGACGAGTTCGGCGAAGTCGTGCGGGCGCTCGAAGCGGTGCTTGCGCCACTCGGCGACCTGCACGCCGAGGAAGCGGCGGCGGTCTTCGCCGTGCTTGAGCTGGGAGGGGATGTCGATGTCGGCCTGCCGGCCGGTCGGCTCGCCGCGGTCTTCCTCGACCTTGACGGCGGCCTCCTTCCACGGGTCTACGACCTCGGGCCGGGCGGCCTCGGGCGGCGGCATCGCCGGCTCGACCGCCGCGCGGCGCGGCCGCGACCAGTAGAGCGCGGCCACCGCGACGACCAGCGCCGACGCCAGCGCCAACCACAGAATCCGCCTCGACTCTTCTGCGCGCATGAAACTCCAGACCGCCGTCAGGATGGGGCCGGCCCGCGGGAGAATGTTCGGCCGACGTTGGTTAGATGTTAGAATCCGCCGGGCGGTACGACCGCCATTTTGCCCGACGCCCGGTGTCAGACTTCTGCTTTATGTCTGACATCTTCATTGCGTTTTCGCGCCGCGACCGACAACCGAACAGACGCCGTCGCCTCCGATGTCCTCCGACCGCTTCATCACCGAGCGCAAGGGCGCGTGGCAGCGCCTCGAAGACCTGCTGAGGCTGCTCGACCGCTCGGCCCTGCGCCGCCTCGACCGCGAGGAGGTGCGCGAACTCGGGCGCATCTACCGGCGCACGGCCTCCGACCTCGCCATCGCGCGCGCCGAATCGCGCGACCCGCGACTGGTCAACTACCTCAACAGCCTCGTCATCCGCGCGCACGGGCGCATCTACCGGGCCGACCCCGTCGAGGGCCGCCGCCGCGTCCGCCGCTTCTTCGCGCGCGACTTCCCGCGCACGTTCCGCAGGACGTGGCGCTTCACCTTCGTCGCCTTCGCCACCTACACGCTCTTCGCCGTGCTCTTCTTCGTCGGCACGACGCGCGACGCGGAGTTCTCGGAGCTGGCCGGCGTCGACCCGCTCCAGCGGCAGGAGATCATCGAGCGGCGCCCGCGCTGGTGGGAAGACCTCAACGACGCGAGCCAGATCGGCTCGACCTTCATCGCCACGCACAACCTGCGCGTGACCTTCATGGCCTTCGCCTACGGCGCGCTCTTCGGCCTCGGCACGCTCTGGGCGATGGCCTTCAACGGGGCGGCCCACGCCTCGGTGCTGGCGCTCACCTACCGCGCCGGCTACGGCCACGAGCTGGCGACCTTCATGGCCGGGCACGGCGTCGTCGAACTCTCGTGCATCTTCATCGCGGGCGGGGCCGGGATGCTCTTCGGCACGGCGGTGCTCTTCCCCGGCGACCTCTCGCGCCTCGACAACCTGCGGCTGCGCGGCCGCGAGGCCGTCCAGCTCATCATCGGCTGCGTGCCGCTGCTCGCCGTCGCCGGCCTCATCGAGGGCTTCATCTCGCCGGCCGCCATCCCGCCCGCCGTCAAGTACGCCACCGCCGCCGCCACCGGCGTCGCGCTCTACTCTTACCTGCTCTTCGCGGGTCGTGAGTCCGAACGGGGGAAGGACTGAGGAAGGGTTACTCCGCCGGCTGCCGCCTCGCGCCCGCGGACGTTTACGACGGCGTCCGAGCTCCCGCGGCAATAAAGTCGGCGGGCGTTTGCGCGCTACAGCAGGCCGCGCTCTTTGACGCGGATGTAGGTTTCGAGGAGCTGGGGGACGAGGGCGGCGGCCGTCACGTCTAAGGCGAGGCCGCCCTGCGCCTCGACGTGGCGGAGCGCGGCCTCGCGCTGGTGCATGATCTCCTCGGCCACCGACTGCTGGAAGAGGTCTTGGGCGGAGGCGGGCGCGGCGCGCACGGAGGCGCGCAGGTCGCGGTCGGCGATGGTCACGACGAGCGGCAGGTGTCTCGGCCGCAGGATGCGCAGGGAGGCGAGCAGCTCGCGCGAGCCCTCCTCGTCAACGAGGTCGGTGAGGACGACGACGAGCGAGCGCCGCTTGCAGTTGGCCGCGACGAACTCGAAGGCGCGCGTGTACGAAGGCTCGATCAGCTCGGGCTCGACGGCGTGGAGGGCTTCGAGGACGGCCTCCATCTGCTCGCGCCCTTTCGCCGGCGGGACGAAGCCGCGGATGCGCCGGCCGAAGACGGCCACGCCCGCCTGATCGCCCGCGCGCTGCGCCGCGCTCATCAGCGCCAGCGTCGCGTGGATGGCCGAGTCGAACTTCGACTCCTGCTCGATGCGCCCCGTCATCAGCCGGCCCGCGTCCAAGGCGACGAGGATGGTCTGGTCGCGCTCGATCTGATACTGCCGCGTGGTGAGCTTGCCGCGCCGCGCCGTCGCGCTCCACGAGACGTGGCGCAGCTCGTCGCCCGGCACGTATTCGCGCAGCGACTCGAAGTCGCGCCCCTCGCCGCGCCACGCCGCGCGCCGCTGCGCCGCGACGAGCGAGCGCGCGCCGAGGGCCTTCAGCTCGGCCTCGCGCGCGCGCCGCAGGTTCGGGTAGACCTTCACCGTCGATTCGTCCCCGGCGCGCGCCTCGCGCCACACCAGACGCAGCCTTGAGAGGTGGCGCACGGCGACGCGCCCGAACGCGAAGCGGCCCCGCCGCGGCGGCCTGACCGCGTAGACCATCGCCCGCGACTCGTGCGCCGGCACGCGCATCTCGGCCTCGCGCCCCGAGGCGAGCGCGAGTTCCGGCGGGTACTCGTCCTTGACCTTCAGCCTGAGCGCGCGCCCCGTGCGGTTGCGGACGTGAACCGTGACCTCCGTCTCGGCCCCGATGTGGAAGCGCCCGCCGAACTCGCGCTCGACCTCCACCCCCTCCGGCAGGCGGCTCAGGCGGCTGTCCGCGAAGGCGACCGCCAGCAGCATCAGATCGTAAGAGACGGCCGCCCAACGCAGCCCCGGCCGCCCCCACGACAGAGAGATCGGCACGAAGCCGAGCGCCAGCAGCGCGTAGAAAAGTCTGGTGAAGACGAAGGGCATAGTTTTTAAGTCCGGCGTTCCGGGTTCGGGGGTTTCAAGTTAAAAACCGTCTCCGTCTTTAACTTGAACCTCGGAACCCGGAACGCAGGGCTTTACGTCCGGACGGTCATCATCGTGGCGAGCATCGTGGCGACCAGTTTTTCCGTGTCGCCGCGGCGCGCGAAGAAGTCGCCGGCGCAGACCGTGACGTTGCGGCCGGGGCGCAGGACGCGGGCGCGGGCCGAGAACGAGTCGCCGGCCGACGGGGCCAGAAGGTTCAGCTTGAACTCGATGGAGAGCACCTCCGCGCCCGGCTCGGCGAGGCTGAGCGCCGCGTAGCCGCAGGCCGAGTCCACGACGGCCGCGACCACGCCGGCGTGCAGGTAGCCGTGCTGCTGCGTCAGGTCTTGGCGGAACGCCAGCTCGATCTCGACCTCGCCGGCCGCGACCCGCGCGAGCCGCGCGCCCAAAGTCTCCATCGCCCGCTGCCGCGCGAAGCTCGCCCGCACGCGCGTCTCGAAGTCGGGGTCACGGGGCTGAAAAAGCATAAGGCAGTAGTCAGTAGTCAGTAGTCAGTAGTCAGTAGTCAGTAGTCAGTAGAAAGACCTTCGGGGGCGTGTCGTCAGCGTGTCGGCGTCAGTCGTCGCAGCGCGGGGCGCTACTAGCTACTGACTACTGTCTACTGTCTACTTCATCGCGGCACCTCGACGTTGCTCAGGATGTCGGTGATGACGCCGTCGGTGGTCGCGCCTTCGAGCTCGGCCTCGGCGCGCAGCGAGAGGCGGTGGCGGAGGACGGGGCGGGCGATGTCGCGCACGTCGTCGGGCGTGGCGAAGTCGCGCCCGCGCATGGCCGCGAGCGCCTTCGCGCAGAGCAGCAGCGCGACCGAGGCGCGCGGGCTGGCGCCGTAGGAGACCGAGGGGTGCTCGCGCGTGCGGCGCGTGATCTCGACGAGGTAGCGCTGCACGCCCGGCTCCATGTGCGCGCGGCGCACCTCGGCGCGGCAGCGCATGACGGCGTCGGCTTCGGCCAGCGGCCGGATGTCCACCTGTTCGAGCCGGCGCGCGTTGAAGCCCGCGTCCCAGTTGCCGACGATGCGCGCCTCCTCGTCGGCCGAGGGGTAGCCGACGACGACCTTCAGAAGAAAGCGGTCGAGCTGCGCCTCGGGCAGCGGGTAGGTTCCCTCGTACTCGATGGGGTTCTCGGTGGCGAAGACGGTGAAGAGCGGCGAGAGCTGGTGCCCCTCGCCGTCGATGGTCACCTGCCGCTCCTCCATCGCTTCGAGGAGCGCGGCCTGCGTCTTCGGCGGCGTGCGGTTGATCTCGTCGGCGAGCAGGATGTCGGTGAAGACGGGGCCGCGGCGGAAGTTGAAGGTGCCGGCCGTCATGTTCGGGATGTTGACGCCGGTGATGTCGGCCGGGAGCATGTCGGGCGTGAACTGGATGCGCCCGAAGTCGGCCCCGACGATGCGCGCCAGCGTCTTCACGAG